>JAFQKO010000136.1 GCA_017396865.1 Clostridia bacterium
GATATCCTCGGGGCGCACCACAACGTCCACCTCAACGTTTTCGCCAAAGCCGGCGTCCACGCAGGGGAAGTCCACGCCCTCAAAGCGAACGAGGTAATCCTTCAGCATCAGGCCGGGCAGGATGTTGCTCTCGCCGATAAAGTCGGCAACAAAGGGGTTGGTGGGCTCGTTGTAGATGTCCTCAGGGGTGCCGATCTGTTGGATCAGGCCGTCCCTCATAACCACCACCGTGTCGCTCATGGTGAGCGCTTCTTCTTGGTCGTGGGTAACGTAAACGAAGGTGATCCCCATCTGCCGCTGAATGCGGAGAAGCTCATTCTGCATCCCCTTGCGCAGCTTTAAGTCCAGCGCGCCGAGGGGCTCGTCCAAAAGCAGCACCTTGGGGTTGTTCACCAGCGCACGGGCGATGGCTACGCGCTGCTGCTGACCGCCCGAAAGGGAGGTGACGTTGCGCTTTTCATAGCCCTTGAGGTTCACCAGCGCCAGCATCTCATGTACCCGATCGGCAATCTCCTTTTCGGGGGTCTTGGAGATGCGTAGGCCGAAGGCGATGTTATCAAAAACGTTGTAATGAGGGAAAAGGGCATAGCGCTGGAATACGGTGTTAACCTGCCGTTTGTGCGGCGGGAGCTTGCTGATGTCCCTTCCCTCGAAGAGAACGTGCCCTGCCGAGGGCTGAACAAAGCCTGCAATGGTACGCAGGGTGGTTGTCTTGCCGCAACCGGAAGGGCCCAAGAGGGTCACAAATTCTTTATCTTTGATAGAGAGGTTGAAGTGATCCAATATCACCTCATTGTCAAAGGATACATGAATGTCTTTTAATTCGATAATGTTTCCCAACTCTGTTTCCTTACCTCCTGAGTTTTCAAAAATTTTATCAGTTTATAATATAATCACTTCTGCATAAAATGTCAATAAAAAAACGCAAAAAAAGTCATATTTTTTCATAAAATTTTTGGAAGTTTTCGCAAAAGCCCAGCGGCCGTTTCGGGTATCCTCTGTATTGCTCTGTTTTTCTCTGAAATACTTCGTTTTCCTAACTTTTTTTCAAAAAACGAATTGCGGCTCTGCTTTGCAGAACCGCAATCGGATCATATGTTTTTTTCGATCTCCTTTCGCAGGCGGGAGATGATCTTTTTCTCCAGCCGCGAGATGTAGGATTGGCTGATGCCGAGAATATCGGCCACCTCCTTCTGGGTCATCTCCCGATAGCCGCCCAAGCCGAAGCGCATCTCCATGATCATCCGCTCCCGCATCGGAATTCGCTCTAAAGCGGCGTGAAGGATCTGCCGCTCGATGTCCTCCTCTAAGCTTTTGGAAACGCTGTCGGCATCGGTGCCTAAGATGTCCGAGAGCAAAAGCTCGTTGCCGTCCCAATCGATGTTGAGCGGCTCGTCGAGGGAGATCTCCACCCGCTGGGAGTGGTTTTTGCGCAAAAACATCAGGATCTCATTCTCAATACAACGGGAGGCGTAGGTGGCGAGCTTGATGTTTTTGTCCGATCGAAAGGTGTTGATCGCCTTGATCAGCCCGATGGAGCCGATGGAGATGAGGTCGTCGGCGGCGATGCCGGTGTTCTCAAACCGCTTGGCGATGTATACCACCAAGCGTAAATTGTGCTCGATCAACTTTTGCACCGCATAGGGCTCGCCCTGATCGAGGGCGCGGATGTATTGCTGCTCCTCCTCGGGCGAGAGGGGCGGCGGCAGGGTTACGTAGCCGTTGGCGTAGTGAACCCGTCCCGCTAATTTTTGCAGCAGCTTGGCAAGGGCGGGGTGGTAGGTGAGGTAATAGCGCAGAACGTTCATAGATGACTCCAATCTCTGTGTAATAATGCTTGAAAACGGTTGTCGGCGGAAAGAGGATGTAGGGTGATCCCGATCAGGGCGCGCCGCGGGGTGCCGTCCACCGTCAGGCGTTGGGGGCGATAGGCATAGATCAGCAGCCGCTTGCCCGAGGCATCGGTGTAGGGCAAAAGGCGCAGCTTGAGCTGCGGAAACTGCTCGTTGAGCCGCGGCAGGGCTGTGGCATCGCTGTGCAGCGCCGCCTGCAAAACATCGTGCGGCAGGTCGATGCTGTCCCATTGGCAGAGGATCACCGGCAGCAGTGTAATGGGATCGTAAAGAGAATTGCCGGTATCCAGAAGGGCAAGCAGGGTGCGTTCGTCCACCTGCAGCGTATGTAGAAAGGAGCGCTCCTTGGCGCGGTTGAGCAGATGAAAGAAAACGCGGGTGAACCCGTAAAAGCCGAAGGCCAATGCCAAGAGCAGCCAAAGGGGCAGATCCATGTAGTAAACGCCGTTGACCGCGCGTATGCGGCTGCCTGCATCGGTAAAGGCATAGAAGGCATACATCCCGCCGCCGAAAATGCAATGGGCGGCGAAATAGATCAGCGCCGTTCGCCCGAAGGTGGAAAGCCGCTCGAAGGGGAAGGAGATCAGCAGCAAAAGAGCAGGCAGCGCCAGCTTGATCAGCAGCATCAGCAGGGTGGGCAGCGCGGCGAAAAAGAGCAGGCAGCCGCAAAGCGCCCCAACCGCCGCACCGAGCAGCAGCCGTCGGGCACGCACCTTCCGATCGGCGATCAGTGCGGTGGTGGCCAAAAGCAGGGTGTCCATCATCCAATTTGTGAAGAATAAAACGTCAACGTAGATAATCATGCCTCCATTATAGCACCCGCCCTCTGCCGAAGGTGTCGAAAGCAATCGATAAGAAAAAAGATTGTAAATTCCTATTATTTATGTTAGAATATAATATAATTATAGAATGGGAGCAGTATGGGCTTTGGATTATCGCAAGATCACCTATGAAATCGAAGAGCAGGATGCAGGCCGCACCGTTCTTTCCTACCTGAAGGAGCGGGGCTATTCCTCCCGTGTGCTGGCGGGGCTGAAGCGCAATCCCTATGGCATCACCATCGGGCGCAAGCGGGTCACCGTCCAAAAGCAGCTTAAAAAGGGGGATGCCCTCACCGTGCGGATCGCCAATCGGGAGGCGCAGGCCAATAATGAGCATATTCAGCCGGTGGATCTGCCCCTTTCGGTGCTTTATGAGGATGAGGACGTGCTGGTGGTGGATAAGCCGCCCCACCTGGCAACCCACCCCTCTCTCGGCAACCACGGCGCCACCCTTGCGGGCGCGGTGGCCCATTACCTGCTTCAATCCAATAAAGAATTTGTTTTTCGCCCCGTCCATCGGCTGGATAAGGATACCAGCGGCGCCATCCTGCTGGGCAAAAATGCCCATAGCGCAGGGGTGCTGGGCGAGGATTTGAAAAAGAATCAAGTGCAGCGAACCTACCTTGCTGTTTTGGAGGGCAGCCTGCCCCAAAAGGAGGGTACGGTGGATGCCCCCATTGCCCGCGTGCCCGGCTCGGTGCTGGCGCGGCAGGTCGATCCCGAGGGGGATCGGGCGGTTACCCATTATTGGGTATTGGCGGAGGGCGGCGGCATCAGCCTGGTGCGGCTGAAGCTGGATACCGGCCGCACCCATCAGATTCGGGTGCATATGGCCCACCTCGGCGCGCCCGTTGCGGGAGACTTTCTCTACGGGAAAGAGGATCCTGCCCTCGGGCGGCAGGCGCTCCATTCCGAAACCTTGGAATTTACCCAGCCGATCAGCGGCGAACGGATTACCCTGCGGGCTCCGTTGCCTGAGGATCTCAAGCAATATTTAATCAACAGATTGGGAGAAAACGATGAAATTATTGATCTTTGACGGCAACTCCATCATCAACCGAGCCTATTATGCCATTCGCACCCTCTCCAATAAGGCGGGTCAGCCCACCAACGGCATCTTCGGCTTTTTGAAGATCTATCATAAATATTTTGAAATTTCGAAACCCGATATGGTTGCCGTGGCGTTCGATCTGCGGGAGAAGACCTTCCGCCATAAAATGTATGCCGATTATAAGGCGCAGCGCAAGGGGATGCCCGATGATCTGGCAGCGCAGATGGAGCCGTTGAAGGAAATTTTGCGTGCCATGAACGTATCCATTCTGGAGCTGGCAGGCTATGAGGCCGATGACGTGATCGGCACCGTCAGCAAGTTTTGCGTGGATAACGGCTATGAATGTGATATCGTTTCGGGAGATCGGGACGATTTTCAGCTGGTGGGCAACGGGGTTCGCCTGCTGATGCCGGTTACCCGTCCCGGCGGCTCGGAAACGGAAATCTATGATGTTGCCGCGGTGGAGGAAAAATACGGCCTGACCCCCGCGCAGATGATCGATCTCAAATCCATTATGGGAGATACCTCCGATAATATTAAGGGCGTGCCGGGGATCGGCGAAAAGGGTGCGCTGGAGCTGATCCGTACCTACGGTACGCTGGATGGCGTTTATGCCCATCTGGAGGAGCTCAAGCCCGCCCTGCGTACCAAGCTGGAAAACGGCGCAGAATCGGCGCGGCTTTCCTATGAGCTGGCCAAGATCTGCCGCGAGGTCCCCATCGAACTGAAGGCCGAGGCGCTGCAGGTTTCGGATTATAACGTACCTGCTCTGGCGGCGCTGCTCTCCGAGCTGGAGCTGGAGAGTATCATGACCCTCTTTAACGTGAAAGAGCCGTTGGTGATGGAAAAGCCTGCGGTTTTGGATGGGGTTGCCGCCGACTATCTGGAGTATTTTAAGCAAGAAGGGCTTTATTTCATCCGAACCGACGGGTTTTATGCCCGCTATCGGGATCAGGTGGTGCGGATGGCCGATGGAGAATGCTTGCTCGGTCAGGTGGAAAAGATCTATACCTACGATGCCAAGCCCTTTTATGGGATGGACTATGCGGGCGAGCCCTATTTCGATTGCTTGGTGGCGGCCTACGTGGCCGATCCGGGGGATCAGTATGATCTGCCCCACTTATTAAAGGAATATACCGATAAAAACGCCGAGCGCCCCGAGGATTGCGTGGCGGCGTTGCCGCAGCTTTGCGAAGCGCTTTTGCAACGCATTGAGGAGAACGGACAGCAAAAGCTGCTTTACGAGGTGGAATTCCCGCTCACCGTGGTGTTGGCGGATATGGAGGCCCGTGGCTTTGCGGTGGAAAAGGAGCGGCTTGCCGCCTATACCGAGCAGCTTGCGGAGCATATTGCCACCCTTGAAACCGAAATCCAAACGCTGGCAGGCGAAGAATTCAATCTCAATTCTCCCCGTCAGCTGGGGGAGATCCTGTTTGTGAAGATGGGGCTGAAGGGCGGTAAAAAGACCAAGACCGGCTATTCCACCAATGCCGACGTATTGGAAAAGCTTAAAGGCGAGCCGATCGTGGCAAAGATCTTGGAATATCGCAAATATGCCAAGCTGCGCTCCACCTACGGCGAGGGGCTTTTGAAGCTGATCGAGGAGGATGGCCGTATCCGCACCACCTATAATCAGACGGTGACCCAAACGGGGCGGATCTCATCCTCCGAGCCGAATTTGCAGAATATTCCCGTGCGGGACGAGCTGGGGAGGGAGCTGCGCAGAATGTTCGTTGCCAAGAGCAGCGATTATCTGCTGCTGGATGCCGACTATTCTCAGATCGAGCTGCGGGTGTTGGCGCATATTGCCAAGGATGCAACGATGATCCGTGCCTTCCGTGAGCGGGAGGATATCCATACCGTTACCGCCGCTACCGTGTTCGGTGTGCCTGCTTTTATGGTGACGCCCGAGATGCGCCGCCATGCTAAGGCGGTTAATTTCGGTATTGTCTACGGCATCTCCGATTTCTCGCTGGCAGGGGATATCGGGGTTTCCAAAAAAGAGGCCAAGGCTTATATCGATCAGTATTTGGAGAAATACAGCGGTGTTCGCAGTTATATGACCGACATTGTGGAGCAGGCCAAGCGGGACGGCTACGTTACGACCCTGCTGGGTCGCCGCCGCTATCTGCCGGAGCTGAAATCCTCCAATTTCATTCAGCGCTCCTTTGGGGAGCGGGTGGCGCTCAATACCCCTATTCAGGGTACCGCCGCCGATATCATCAAGATCGCCATGGTGCGGGTGTGGAAGGCCTTGCGCAAGGAGGGGCTGGATGCCCACTTGATTTTACAGGTGCACGATGAACTGATTTTGGAATGCAACCGCGCCGACGCCGACCGCGCCGCGGCGCTTTTGCAGCGGGAGATGGAGCAGGCAAGCGATCTTTCGGTTGCCATGCTGGCGGAGGTGTCCCGCGGGGAGAGCTGGTATGACTGTAAGTAAAATGAGGTTGGACGAGGTCTTCGCCGTGGCCCAATTGGATCGGGCGCTCTTTTCGGCGGAAAGCTGGAGCGAGCGGGCCTTT
Organism: Clostridia bacterium; assembly: GCA_017396865.1. Next base: position 6,251 of record JAFQKO010000136.1, read on the forward strand.
GCCGATTCCCTTGCGGATGAGAGCCGCCGCTTTTGGGTGGCCAAGGAGGGAGAAGCGCTGTTGGGTTTTTGCGGGCTTTCCGTCAGCTTTGAGCAGGGGGATATTCTGAATATCGCCGTCGATCCCGCCCACCGCCAAAAGGGAGTGGGGGAGGCGCTGTTGCGTACCGCAATCGAGGCCTTTACCGCCCTGGGCGGCAAGGAACTCTTTTTGGAGGTGCGCGCCTCCAATGCGCCCGCCCGCCGTTTATATGAAAAATGTGGCTTTCTGCCCATCGGCACCCGCCGCAATTATTATCAACAACCCGCCGAGGACGGCGTGATCTACAAACTTGAGGTAACAGAATGAACATATTAAGCTTTGAAAGCTCCTGTGATGAAACCGCCGTTGCCATTGTGCGCGATGGGCGGGAGGTGGTGGCAAGCACCGTCATCTCGCAAATTGATATTCATAAAATCTACGGTGGTGTGGTGCCGGAGATCGCCTCCCGCTGCCATATTGAAAAGATCTCTCAGCTGACGGAGGAATGTATCCGCCAAAGCGGGCTGACCGAGGATGAGATCGATGCGGTGGCGGTCACCGCCGCTCCGGGCTTGATCGGTGCGCTGCTGGTGGGCTTGAATTTTGCAAAGGGCTATGCCTATGCCCACAATCTGCCGCTGATCCCCGTGCATCATATTCGCGCCCACGTGGCGGCAAACTATATTGCCCATCCCGATCTCAAGCCGCCCTTTTTGGCGATGATCGTCAGCGGCGGGCATTCTCATATCGTTTTGGTGAAGGATTATACCGAGTATCAGATCCTCGGCCGCACCAAGGATGATGCCGCAGGCGAGGCCTTCGATAAGGGCGCGCGGGTTTTGGGGCTGCCCTATCCCGGCGGTGTGCATATGGATAAGCTGGCCAAGGAGGGCGATCCCAAGGCGGTGAAATTCCCGCGGGTGCATTTTAAGGACGACCCCTATGATTTCAGTTTTTCGGGCGTTAAGACCGCCATCGTCAATTATGTCCATAATGCCCGCCAAAAGGGCGTAGAGCTGAATTTGGCAGATGTTGCCGCCTCCTACAGCGATGCTATTACCGGCATCCTGACCGAGAACTTTTTGAAGTGCGCCCGAGACCACGGTCAGAAGACCTTGGTGATCGCAGGCGGCGTCAGCGCCAACTCCATGCTGCGCAAAAAAATAACAGAGAGTAAAGATTCCGATATGGAATTGTTTATGCCGCCGCTCAGCCTTTGTGGCGATAACGGCGCTATGGTCGGGGCTCAGGGCTATTATGAATTTCAGGCAGGTCAGGTGGCCGACTTGAACCTCAACGCCCTCTCGGCATACTCCATAGAAAACAAGTTATGTTAACTAAATTATTGCACAGCCTTCCCTTCAAAACCTGTTGATAACCCTGTTGAAATTGTGAAAAACCGCATTTCATCAAGGCTGATTTGTGGATAAAGCTGTTCAAATGTGGATAAAACGAAGGTTTCCATAACTGTTTTGGATAAAATTATGTCATTTTACGGCGAGTATATCTGCCTTTCCAAAGGGCAAAAAATCGCCAATGAGGAGATAAAAGAATGAAGAAAAGAGGAGCCGCGGGTACCTATTTGATTTTGGTTGCGGCGGTCTTGTTGTCGAAAATATTGGGGCTGGTGCGGAATATGCTGCTCTCCCGCTATTACGGTGCCACCGCCATGGCGGATGCCTTCACCGCCGCCAGCAGCCTGCCGCTGATCATTTATGACGTAACGGTCGGAACGGCGATCGCCTCGGCCTTTGTGCCGGTCTTTAATGAAAAGCTCACCAAAACCGACCGTAAGCAAGCCGATCGGTTTGGCAGCAACTTTTTGAATATCACGGTGATTTTGGTCGCCTGCTTGGTGGCGATCGGGATTATGTTCCCCGAGTATACCGTCAAGCTGGTGGCGGGCGGTCTTTCGGCCGAGGCCATGGGCTATGCCATTCCGTTGGTGCGAATTATTCTGCCGGTGATGTGTATTGCTACGGGCGTTTATATCTTCATCGGGATCCTGCAATCCTATGGGGAGTTCACCGGCCCTGCGCTGGTTTCGCTCTGCTCCAATTTGGCGATGATCGTTTATTTCCTGTTCTTCAACCGCTATTTCGGGATCTATGGCTTGGGTGTTGCCTTCACCGTCGGTTGGGCGTTGCAGTTCTTCTTTTTGGTACCCTTTATTAAAAAGAAGAGATTTCGCTATTCTCCGGTGCTGAATTTCAAGTCGGCGGATATCCGCCGCGTGCTGGTGCTCACTCTGCCGCTGTTTGTGGCGGCGTTGGCCCAGCCCATCAACCAGCTGATCTCCTCCAATATCAGTTCCAATCTCGGCGAAGGGATGCTGGCCTCTGTCAATTATGCATATCAGGCATATTTTATAGTAGCGGGTATTTTTTCCTATTGCCTCACCAATATGTTCTTCCCCGAGCTGAGCCGCTGCTTTGCGCGGGAGGATATCGATGCGGCGAAGGGGATCTGCAGTAATATGCTCTCTACCATCTCGGCCATCGTTTTGCCGATCATGGCCTTTTTGGGGGCAAACAGTAAGCCGGTGGTTCGGCTGCTCTATGAGGGCAAGAGCTTTACCGCTGCCGATACCGCGCGGGTAGGGCTGCTGCTGGCCATCTACGCTTTGGCGATGATCTTCTATTCCTATCAGGAGATTTTAAATAAGTATTTCTATTCCATGCAAAAGGTGAAGATCCCCGTCATCACCGCCTTTGCGGGCATCGGCATCAATTTGGGTGTTTCGGTGCTGGCGGTGCGGGAGCTGGGCGTCTACGGTCTTGCCTTGGGCACGGTGGTGGCCGCTGTTGCCATGGCGGCGGTGCTGCTGTTCTTTACTGCGCGGGTCACCCCCGGTGTGATCAACCGAAAACTGATCTACGGTGTCGGCAAAAATCTGATCGGTGCAATGGGGTTGTTTGTGGTCTCCCGCGAGGTGCGTATCCTGATCGATCGCCCGCTGAACGGCACGTTGGGCACAGCCTTGGGGCTGATCGGCGGCCTGCTTGCGGGCTTGGCAGTCTATGCGTTGCTGCTTTGGCTCACCCGCTCGGAGGATCTCAAAAAAATCATAAATCTGCTGAGCAGGAAAAAAGAAAAGTAAAATAGACAAAAATCAGCCGATAAAAATCGACGTTTTAGTGAAGTATACAAAAGTGAGCGCAACATCTTGACGAAAGATGAATTTTCCGTTAAGATATGTAAAGAATTAAAAACAAATCCAAATTTTCAGGGGGTTCTCCTATGTATTCTCAAACTGTTAAGGTTACCAATAGTGTCGGCTTGCACGCTCGTCCCGCTACCTTCTTTATTCAGAAGGCCAATGAGTTTAAGTGCTCCATCTGGGTCGAGATCGGCACCCGCCGTATCAACGCCAAGAGCCTGCTCGGCATCCTTTCCCTCGGTATTATTAAGGATACCGATATTACCGTGATTGCCGATGGCGGCGATGAAGAAGCCGCTGTTACCGCGCTGATCGATTTGGTTAAGGAATTAAAGGACTAAACTGAAAAAATACCGCTTTCGCACACTTTAATCTACGGAAGCGGAATTTTTTTGCGGAGGGAAAAAGAAATGGAGTATATTTTATCACCTTCTCTGCTGGCGGCAGATTTTTCTCGCTTGGGTGAGGATGCGGCGGCGGCCGTCAACGGCGGTGCCAAATGGCTGCATATCGACGTCATGGATGGAATGTTCGTTCCCAATATTTCTTTCGGTGCGCCGATCATGAAGAGCCTGCGCCCCGTTAATCCTGCGGTGTTCGACGTTCATTTGATGATCGAGCAGCCCGAGCGCTACATCGATGATTTTATCAAAGCGGGTGCAGACCTGATCTGTATCCATCTGGAATCTACCGAAAAGGTGGAGGAGATCGCCGAGCGGGTGCACGCCGCAGGTAAAATGTTCTCCATTGCCATCAAGCCCGCAACCCCCGCCGAGGCGCTCAAGCCCTATCTGCATCTTTGCGATATGGTCTTGGTGATGACCGTGGAGCCGGGCTTTGGCGGCCAGTCCTTTATGGGTGATATGATGCCCAAGGTGGCAAAGCTGCGTGCCCTGCGGGAGGATCTGAGTCTTTCCTATCATATTCAGGTGGATGGCGGGATCAATCTGCAGAATTTGTCGGTCGTTGCCGCCGCCGGTGCCAATGTTATCGTGGCAGGCTCGGCTGTGTTCTCCAAAACCGAGACCGAAAAGAACGCCGCCGCCTTTGTGGAACGCTTTAAAAGCTTGTAATAATGTCAAAGCGCCGCTTGTATGAGCGGCGCTTTGTTTGAGGATAGCAAAATGAAAACAAAACGAATCGGAGCAGGCATTTGGCTGGCGATTCTTGCAGCGGCGCTGTATGCGATCAATGCGCCCTTTTCCAAATGGCTGCTGCAATACGTGCCCTCTACCTTGATGGCGGGCATTTTATATCTTGGCGCAGGCCTTGGCATGGCGGTGATCGCCGCGGTGCGAAAGGGGCTTGGCATCCGAAGCACCGAAGCGCCGTTGGGGCGGGCGGATCTGCCCTATACGCTGGCAATGATCCTTTTGGATATTGCCGCGCCGATCTTTCTGCTGCTGGGCCTTTCCTTCACAACGGCCTCCAACGCTTCTTTGCTGAATAACTTTGAGATCGTTGCAACGGCGCTGATCGCTTTGGTGATCTTTCGGGAGCGGATCAGCGGCAGGCTTTGGCTTGGAATTGCTTTCGTTACCGTTTCCTGCGGCCTGCTTTCGGTGGAGGATTTCTCCGAACTGCAGTTGTCCTGGGGCTCATTATTTGTGTTGCTGGCTTGCCTTTGCTGGGGGATTGAGAACAACTGCACCCGTAAGCTTTCGGAAAAGGATCCTTTGCAGATCGTTTTGCTTAAGGGTATTTTCTCGGGGCTCGGCTCGGTGGTGATCGGGCTTGTTCTCGGTCAACGAATCACAGTCTGGTGGAGCGTTGCGGCGGTGCTTTTGGTGGGCTTTGTTGCTTATGGACTGAGCATTTTCTGCTACGTTTATGCCCAGCGGATGCTAGGCGCCGCCCGCACCAGCGCCTATTACGCCATCGCGCCCTTTATCGGAGCGCTGCTCTCGCTGATTGTTCTTCGGGAGGTGCCAAACGTGCTGTTTTGGGCGGCCTTGGCCTTGATGCTGATCGGCGCATGGCTTTGCGCTAAGGATGAACCGATTTTTCATAAAAAACGGAGCTGATGCTCCGTTTTTTTATTGAAAAATAAATCCGTTTTTATTATAATAAGGAAAAAAGGAGCGTGATCTTATGTTTGATTTTGAAATATATTGTAAAGACCCGCAGGCAACCGTTGCCATCTCCCGTCAATGGGAGGAGGATGGTCTTTTCTATGCGGAGCTTTCCTATCATACCGAAAAAAGTGTGATTCCTGCGGAATTCGGTGTCAAATGGCAGCTGCCCATCGTCGATCACTATTGCGTTTGGAGTCCGTCGATCCCCTTTGAGCGGCATTTGCGCCCCAATTGGCGTAAATCCAAAACCGAGAGCCGCCTGGCCTCCAGAATGCCGTTGCACGGGCTGGTCTCTGCCACGGGGCAGAATAAAATAATGATCGCCCTTTCCGATGCGGCGGTGCCTGCCGCCATCGCCACCGGTGTGCGGGAGGAGGGGGCGCTGATGGAATGTGTCGTTTCCGTATTCACCGAGCCCACCGCCGCTATAACCGACTATAAAGTGCTTCTGCGGCTGGATCTGCGGCCGATTCGCTATGATGAGGCGGTGCGTCAGGCGGCCGATTGGTGGGAGCAGGATTGCGGCTATACCCCCGCGCCCGTTCCGCAAGCAGCAAAGGAGATCGTTGATTCGCTGTGGTATAGCTTTCATCAGCAGCTTTCTCCCGATGCCATTTTAGAGGAGTGCCGCCGCTCTGCCGCCCTCGGGATGAAAACCGTGATCATCGACGACGGCTGGCAGACCGACGACAACAGCCGCGGCTATTCCTACTGCGGCGATTGGGAGCTGGCCACCAAAAAGATCCCCGATATGAAGGCCCTTTCCGATGGGATCCATGCCCTTGGAATGAAGCTGATGATCTGGTATTCCGTTCCGTTTGTGGGCAGCTTCAGCAAGGCGTTCTCCCGCTTTGAGGATAAGATGCTTTCGGTAAAGGATCGTGCCGACCTCGGTAAGGTTGGGGTTTTGGATCCCCGCTATCCCGACGTGCGGGAATATCTGCTGAATATCTACGTGGATGCTGTTCAAAAATGGAATCTGGACGGCCTTAAGCTGGACTTTATCGATTCCTTTGTTTTTCCGGCACAGGATCGGGAAGATCCCCGCCGCGATTGCACCTCCCTGGAGGAGGGCGTAGATCGGCTGATGAAGGCAGTCCATCAGGTGCTGATTGCTATCAATCCCGAAATCTTGCTGGAATTTCGCCAAAGCTACGTTGGCCCGATGATCCGTCAGTATGGCAATATGCTGCGGGTGCGGGATTGCCCCAACGACCCGATGATCAACCGTCGCGCGGTGGTGGATCTGCGGCTGACAAGCGGAAAAACCGCCGTTCATTCCGATATGCTGATGTGGCATACGGAGGATGCACCCGAAAACGTGGCGGTGCAGTTGGCAAGCGTGCTGTATAGTGTACCGCAGATCTCGGTGCTGATCGAAAAACTGCCGCCTGCTCAATATCAAACCCTTCAATATTACCTTGATTTTTGGCGAAAATACCGCGCAGTTCTGTTGGACGGCAAGTTGTTTGCCGATTGCCCTGAGGCAGGTTATAGCCAGATTTATGCCGAAAAAGAGGGAGTCGGCGTGCTGACCGTTTGGTACGATCCGCTGATCCTGCGTAGCGCAAAGCACCTGGCGGTGATCAATGCCTCGGCCCATCCGAGCCTGATCGTTAAAGGCCGCAAGGGGACGTCCTTCCGCACCGTCGATTGCCAAGGGAATCCTCTTGCCGCAGGCAACATTGATGCCGAGCTTTTCGAAATTGCCGTTCCTCTGGGCGGAATGCTGTTTATTGAATAAAAAAACGGAGCTGATGCTCCGTTTTTTTATTTTATCCGTCAAATTCTTCGGAAGTTGTTTTGAGGGTATCGGTTTTTGCCTTTTGATAGGCAAGGGCGGCGGCCGCGATCTCGGTATAAGGGGCGGCGAGGGGATGTTCCAGCGAGGAAAGGGCGGCGTGGATCCGCTCCAGCTCCGATACGGGTGCGATCAGCTTGCGGGCGTGGAACAACTCGTCCTCCTTGAGATTCAGCGGCGGTAAAACGTCGCCCACCGCATCGAATACGTTCATATCTGCGGGGAGCTTGCCGTCAAAGAGCAGCTGCGTCAGCCGTCTGCCGAAGGCTTCATCGTAGCGGGTGGGCTTGCCGAAGCTGTGCCAAAGGCGATCAGCGAAGAGGAAGATGGCGGGCGGAATGCTCCGCTCGAAGTGGCGGGAGGCATCCCATGCGCAGCAGCATCCGCCGAGGATGGCGGCTTGGTTTTCGGGGGAAACACGGGGATCGGAATCGTAGCCCCAGCTGCTCAAGCGGTCGGTATTTACGTATTTATCCAGATAGGTCTGCCGATAGGAGGAGTTCACCACCGTGAAGCCCTCCTCCGCGTAGCCGTCCATCGAAAGCCCGAAGATCTTTTCCTTGCATAAGGAATTGTCGGGGCGGTAATAGTGGATAATGATGTTGCGCTCCAGCAGCTCGGGCAGCGCCCCGGGCTTTAGGTCGGCATTCCAAAGCATGGAGACTTTTCCCAGCTTGTTCACGATCCGATTGACCCGCTCCACCGCATAGATAAACAGTTCACGGTAGGTGGTAAAGCCCATCTTTTCGGAAAGGGCTTGGCAATGGGGGCATTGCCCCCAATGAACGGTGCGGGGGGTGACCTCCGACATATCGTATTCATCACCGCCGATATGGAGGATCGGGGCGGGGAAGAGGTCGGCCACCTCGGTCAGCACCTTTTCGATGGCCTCAAAGGTTTTATCCTGCCCGACGCAGACGGCGAACATGTTCTCGTCCCGATCGCCGGGGCAGGCGATATCTGCCGCCTTGTTGAAAACGAAGGAATGGGAGATAACCTCCACGAAGGGGGTCACGGTGATGCCCAGCTCCGCCGCATAGGCGACCATGGCGCGGATCTCATCCTTGGTATATTTGAGGTTATCGGGCCCAAAGCCGTGCATATCAGGGTAGCAATCCAACTCAATGGTGCAACCGGGGGCTTCCATAAAATGGAATTGCAGATCGTTCATCCGCGCCAGCGCCATCTGCCGAATATAGAGATAGATGCGCTCCATCGAAAGCCAGGAACGCCCCGAGCTTTCCAGCATAAAGGAGCGATAAGAAGCGTCGGGCCAATCCTCGATGCTGCCGCAGGGGATGCGGTTATCCTCGATGATCTGCGCCAATAGGCAGGCGGCGTTGCGGGCACCCGCCTCGTCGTGGCAGCGGATCTCCATGCGGTCGGGGAGGATGCGCAGGGCGCAATACTCGTTTTTGCAGGAGAATACGGGTGCAACCGAAAGAATGACGTTTGCATGTTCTCGGTCTGCCGCCTCGGTTTTGATGTTCGGCATCAGCGCCTTCAGGGTGCGGGCAAAGGCATCGCCGTTGCCAACGGTGAAGATGCGTAGGGTATCGAAGGTAAACTGCCTGTTTTCGGTTTGGCTCCGCTTGGGGCGGGGCAGAATAGAATAGGCCATTGTTATACTCCTTTAAATCATCGGTAGTTTTTCTGCCCATTGCAGAATTTGTTCAATGGGGCAGAGGTCTTTGTAGGCGGGGATGCCCAGCACGTTGCCTGCGGCCTCCCGGGCATCGTTATGGTAATCACTGCCTGCGCTGAAGATCAGGTTGTGCTTTTCGCAAAGCGACGCAAAATGTTCCCGTTGCTCGGGTGTGTGTTGGGCATACCAGACCTCCAGAC
>JAFQKO010000137.1 GCA_017396865.1 Clostridia bacterium
GAAATGACCACCGGTGATGCCGGCAGTACTGTAATCGAGCCCCAGACCTTTGCGGATGTTTCCGCAGCCGACGGTTCTATGGCATACTTCCTCAACGACGGTCATTCCGATTCTGTCTGGACCTGTGCCAACGGCCATACCGTTTGGGGTGATGCGACCAACCGCACCGGCAAAGTCTCTTTGGAGCTCGGTACCGGTTCTTCCGTAATCGAAACCAAGAATTATTATCTCAACGCAGGCGAGAGCTTCGTTCTGCCTACGTTTGACGGCTATGAGCTGGATGAATCCACTCTGCCCGTTGAAGTGACCGAAGGTTCCTTTAGGATGGGCTCCGAGGATGTGACCATCACCTATCTGATCAGCGGTGTGAATCTTTCTCTGCTGACCGATCTGCTTGATCAATATGCCTCTTTGGATATGGATCTCTTTGTGGATAGCAGCGGTTTGGAAGCGCTCGTTGCCACTCTGGAGGAGGCTTACGACTATTATACCGGCTCCGGTGAGTTTGCCGAGGATGGCCCTCCCGATCTGACCGATCCCGAAGTCATTGCATACTTTAACGAGGAATACGATGCCTGGGTAAAGGATGCCGAAAGCCTCGATCTTACCCTGGTCGATACCTATCCCCATTATCCCGCTTATGCGGATCATGAGTTTTTTGAAGACATAAACACCTCAAAGAACTGGGCGATCTCCACCAAGGAAGATTGGTACGCTGTGATTGATGCTGCCAAGTCCAACCATATTTACGATACGTTCCACGTTACCAACGATATCGACTTCGGTAACGTAAAGATGGATGCTTTGGGCTATGGCGTCGATAGAAGTTTCTACGGCACACTGGACGGCCACGGCTATGCCTTTAAGAATATCTACATTGAATATGCTGATCAAGGCAAGAACCATATCGGCTTGATCGGTCAGTTGTACGGTACGATCGAGAACCTGGGTATCGCAAGCGGTCTGGTCAAGACCGTTTATACCGCAGGCGACGGCTTTGGCGTCGGTGCTCTTGCAGGCGCATCCTATGGTGGCTCCAACATCATCAACTGCTGGAATGCCGCCACCGTTACCTCCACCACCGCTTCCGGTGTTGCTGCCAGTTATCTTTCCGTCGCCGGTATTGTCGGCCGCGGCATGAGTACCTCCTTGATGTCCGGTTGCTACAACATCGGTACTGTTTCCGGCACCAACCACGCAGTTGACCTCAACGACTGGGGCCAGAACTCCGCTTTTATTTACAACTCCTTCGGCGCAGGCGAACTGAAGGCAGGCAGCACCGGCCTCTTCCGCTTCAACAGCGGCACCAACGGTGAATTGGTAGCCGGATCCAGTGATCAGATTGAAAACGTTTGGGCTGTTGGCAACAACTTCAGCGCTGCCAACACCGCCGCAATCAATACGGCGATGAATGCCTATCTTCTGGATGCTGATGCTTATGAAACCGGTGAGGTTGGTTATCGGATCAACCAGGGCTACGTTTCCGGCAAGGGCGAGCGCGTTTACTTTACCTACGTTGACGGCAAGACCGTTCACGGTACTGCAGGCAACCAGACCCGTAAAGTAACCCTGCACAACGACAGCATCACAGACGACATCGTCTTCTATGCTGCTGCAGGCAGCACCGTTGACCTCTCCGAGTATGTGATCGGCGCCACGTTTGCGGTTGCCGAGGGTTCTGAGGGCACCGTTGCCGAGAAGGCTTTGACTGTTCCCAATTCCGACCCGATCATCAACTATGAGATGTCCGGTTTGAGCTATGTCGATCTGAAGGCTGCTATCGACGCATGGGATGGCCTCAACTTCGACTACTTTGTGGGCGGCGACGAGACCGCTGCCTTGGTTGAGACCGCCACCGAAAAGATGCTGGCCGATACCTATGAGGATCAGGACGCAGTTGATGCTGACACGGCTGCTTTGAATGCGGCTCACGTCTATAAGGACTATCCCAATCTGCCCACCACCTCCGAGATAGAAGAATATCCCGATGCTCCCGGCTACGTCATCATGAGCGAGGACGATTACATTAACCTCACGCTCAAGGATGAAACGATTGCTGCGACCAAGACCATCTACCTGGGAGCAGACGTCACCATGACCGATGCTTCCACTAATTTGACTTTGAGCGCTTTGGTTGCCACCTTCGACGGCAAGGATCATTCCATCACCGGCCTGAAGGTGAACAGCGGTCTGTTCAATAGTATTACCACCCTGCGCAATACAACGTTTATTGATTGCCAGGCAACTGCTTGCGGCTGGAACAGCGCTCTGCTGATCAACCAGACCGCCAAGAACAACATCCTCATGGAGAACCTGACCTTTGTGAACTGCAAGTCTACCAAGACCTCTTCCAACGGTATCTCCCTGATGATCGCGCAGTTCACCGGCGATAAGCTGACCTATAAGAACATCGTTGTTGACGGTTGTACCTTGAATATCGTCGCCAATGCCGGCATGTGCAACGTTGGCTTCCTGGGCGGCACCCACAGCGGTACCAACATCACCGTTGAGGATGTTATCGTTAAGAATTCCCACATCGAATCTGCTACCACCAGCAACGGCAGCGGCCGCGGCCTGGTATTCGGTGAGCAGACCGGTGCAACCGCTACCTATAAGAACATCGCTCTCTACAACAACACCTCCGCCCATCCCGCTTGGGGTGTAAACGGTTCTGTTGTCGGTGTGTTCAAGAACAACGCTACCGCTACCGCTACCAACATCGTGGCCTATAATAACCTGTCCGACGATCATCCCGAGAGTCATTGGACCGGCAACCTCTTTGACGGTGCGAACGTTAACGACGAGCATCTTGTTACGACTAACGTTTCTGCCAGATATGCCGCTTCCGCTTATGCTACCGCTTATGCAAATAATCAGGTAGAAGGCGCCAAGACCTGGGCAATCAATCCCGACGGTGAAGTTGTATTCGCCACCGAGGGTCTGCCCGTTAAGGTTTCCTTCGTTGTAGGCGAAGAGACCTTCGACTACTATACCGACAATGCAGGTACCATGCTGCTGGTTGACACCGAGATGATCGCTGCCAATGAGTGGGATAAGGAGATCGCGGCTGTCCATACCGAGGACACCGTCTACACCGCCAAGACCTGCGACCACGTTATGGAAGAAGAGTGGACCCACATTGAGGGCACCGAGACCCATAAGCGCGCTTGCACTTTGGGTTGCGGCTACGAAGAGACCGCAGATTGCGAATACACCTCCGTTGTAACCGAGCCCACCTGCTGCGCAGCAGGCTACACCACCAAGACCTGTAACCATTGCGGCAACGTCATCATTGAAGAAGGCGCTCCCGCAACCAACGATCATGCTTGGGGCGATTGGTTCGTAGAGACTCCCGCCACCACCACCGAGCCCGGTGTTGAGAAGCGCGTCTGCTCCAACGACGGCTGCTCCGCTTTCGAGACGCAGGAAATTCCTGTTCTGGAATATGCGATCGGCGATACCAACGGCGACGGCACCATGAACTCCGCCGACGTTGTTATGCTGATGAAGCGGGTTGCTTCCGGCAACAATCCCGAAGGCTTTGTTGAGGCAGTTGCCGATATCAACGAAGATGGCCAGATCAACTCTGCCGATACCGTTGCTCTGATGAAGAAGGTTTCCGCAGGAGCCTGATCATTATAGTTACAAAAAAATTCCGTGTGCTTTTGCACACGGAATTTTTTTACAGCGTGTCAAGAAACTATTTATAAATTTGACACGCTGGGAGACTGATTAAAAAAGAGTGCCGAATTCGTCGAAATGATCCCGATCGCGTATGTGATACGCTGAGCGGTCATTTCGGCGGATAGCAGAAAAATTCCAATCTAAATCCGCATCACTATGCGGATTTTTTCCTTATAAAATGAACAAGGAGAAAGAGTAGGTGTTTCTTTCTCCTTGCAATCTTTAATATTGGCGCATACTTTAGGTTTTACCCATTTTTCTGCGGTCGGTGCCTTTTTTGACAGTCTAAAAAAATATGCTTGCTCAGCGGAAGCGATACTCGGTAACCGACTTAAACTGCTCGCCCTTTTTCAGGGTTGCGGTGGGGAATTCGGGATGGTTGGGGGCATCGGGATAGGTTTGAGTCTCCAGACAGAAGCCCTGGAAGCGGCCCATCGCACCCGATTTGCCGACAGGATTATTCAGGCAGCAGCCCGCATAGAATTGCACAGCGGGCATATCGGTATAGCAATCCATGGTGATGCCCGTTTCGGGAGAAACGGCGGTGGCGGCCAAGCGCAGGCCCTTGCCGTCCAGGCAGAAGTTATGATCGTAGCCGAGGCCCTTTTTGAGCTGATCATCGGAATAGTCCTCGATCTCCGCACCGATCCGCTTGGGGGTAGTGAAATCAAAGGGGGTGCCGACAACGGGACGCAGCTCACCGGTAGGGATCAGCAGCTCGTCCACGGGGGTATAGGCCGAAGCGTTGATGGTGAGGATATGGTTGGTGATGGGTGCGCCGTCCTGACCGTTGAGGTTAAAATAGCAATGGTTGGTGGGGTTATAAACGGTATCCTGATCGGTATCTGCCTCATAAGCCAGTCGAAGGGCGTTATTTTCGACCGAGAAGGTCACGGAAACCTTCATGTTGCCCGGATACCCCTCTTCGCCGTCGGCCAGCGCAGAGGTCATTTTTACGGCATTCTCGCCGATCGCCTCCGCCGCCCAGATCTTATGGCTCAAGCCCTTCACGCCGCCATGGAGATGGCCTCTGCCTTTCTCGTTGCAGCCGACGTCGTATTCCACGCCGTTTAAGGTGAACTTACCCTTGGCGATGCGGTTGGCATAGCGGCCGACGGTGGCACCGAGGTAGCCGTCCATGGTCAGGTAGCCCTCCAGATCATTGTAGCCCAACGCCACGTCGGTGCCCTGATAGCGGATCGCCTGCAGAGTTGCACCGTATGTAAGAATCGAAACCTCCAGATCGCCGTTGGCGATGGTGTACTTTTCGGCCTTGCCGAACGCTTCCTTTTGAATGCTCATTTTCCTTACTCCTTTAAATCCCAATCAATGGGTTCTTTTAAAAATTCATTGGCGCGCTTAAAATGATCGCAGCCGAAAAATCCGTTATAAGCCGATAACGGGCTGGGGTGGGCACATTCCAGCACCAAATGGTTTGGGTTGGTCAGAAGGGATTTTTTCGCCCTTGCGTGGCTGCCCCAGAGCATAAAGACCATCGGATCGGGGCGGTCGTTGAGCAGCTCTATGATCCGATCGGTGAGCTGCTCCCAGCCCATCCCCCGATGGGAGGCGGCGGCGCCCGCCCGCACCGTCAGCACGGTATTGAGCAACAGCACACCCTCCTCTGCCCACTTTTGCAGATAGCCGTGGTTGGGCGGGGTGATGCCCAGCTCCCGCTCCAGCTCCTTAAAGATGTTTTTCAGGGACGGCGGCGGCTCGACCCCCTTTTGCACCGAAAAGCACATTCCGTGCGCCTGATTGGGGCCGTGATAGGGGTCCTGACCCAAAATAACGACCTTCACCTTTTCATAGGGAGTGGCCTTGAGGGCGTTGAAGATATCCCCCATCGGCGGGTAGATCACCCGCGCGCGATATTCCGCTTTTAAAAACTCCCGCAACTCCCGATAATAGGAAGCCGCAAACTGGTCGGCCAGAAGGGCGTCCCAGCTATTACCTAAATGCACCATATCAATCCAGATCCTTACATAGCGTTCCGATCATTTTGCAAAGCAGCCGAATGGGGATCCCCAGCAGAAACCAAAGGCAGGTGAAGGGCAGGCAGATCTGCCCCCAAAGATTGCCGCGGAGCTTGGAATAATCCCAAACGTTTGCTTTCAAGATCAGGTTAAACAGAATTCCAAAGAGCAGCTCGATGGCGGTGATGACCAAGGCCGCCCTGAGGCAAAACCGCAGGGTTTTGCTTTTGGCGCAGGGGTACAGCGCCAAAAGGGCGAAGCCGCCCGCCCAAGCCATGCTCCAATGGGTATGCCCCCGCCACAGCCATTCCAACAGCGGATAGCCCGCAAAGCCTGCGGCGAAGGACACGATCTTTTCACTTTCCTTCAAAACGGTTCATCCCCTTTCCTAAGATAGGATGAACCATTTAAATCATATCATTCTTTGCAAAAAATAGCAATAGAAATATTATTTCGTCTTGGCGCACCACACGGCGCAGACGATATAGCCCACAACTGTCCAGCCCAGCAGCAGATTGAGCCAAAGCAACCTTTTGCGGGCGGGCATTTCCTTGCGGTAGGCAAGGTAGGCAGGCAGGGTATAGAGCGGCACCGCGGGGATCGAGAGCGCCCCGCAGATGACGGCGATGGCAGGCGGGGTCATCCCCTCCAGACCGGTATTGAGGCTGAAAAAGCTGATCAGCGCACCCAGCAGAATGACGCAGAAGGCAAGCGTCCAGACCACCCGCCAGCCGAGATAGATGCTGTTTTCTTTATTGGATATCCTTTTCATGGCAGACTCCCAACTCTAAATTTTCTTAATCATATCACACTATTCGTTAAAATACCATTGAAATTTTCAAAAATTTCAGTATAATATTAAATGTGAGAAGGAGGTGAGTTCCATGTCGAAGCACGCATTAGTTATCATCAATCCGAAGGCGGGGCAGAAAAAGGCCCGCAAGCATACCTTTGAGATCGTTGACCGCCTGAGTCGGGATGGATACTCGGTCTCGATCCGCACCACCATCAAGGCGGGCGACGCCACCACCTTTGCGCAGCAATACGGCCCCGATCAGGATCTGATCGTTTGCTGCGGCGGCGACGGTACCCTCAACGAGGTGATCAACGGCATCACCTCCGTAGGCTGCACCGCACCGCTCGGCTACGTGCCCGCAGGCACCACCAACGACTTTGCCCGTACCGTGCGGCTGCCCAAAAAGGTGGAAAAATGCATGGATCGCATCCTCTCCACCCTCCCCCGCAACTGCGACATCGGGCGGTTCAACGGCCGCGATTTCACCTATATTGCCTCGGCAGGCGCCTTCACCAAGGTCTCCTATTCCACCCCTCAGCGGCTGAAAAACCGCCTGGGGCATACCGCCTACCTTTGGGAGGGCATCAAGGAGATCGGGCATATTACCCCCTTCCGTGCCAAGGTGACCTTCAACGGCAGAACCGAGGAGGATGAATTTGTTTTCATCTCCGTTTCCAATTCCACCTCCATCGCAGGCCTCTTCAAGCTCAATCGGCTGGACGTTCGCCTCGACGACGGCGAATTTGAGCTGATGCTGATCCGCAACCCGAAAAACGCCGTGGAGCTAATACGGGTCATCACGGGGCTGGTGGGCGGCAAATACGACCCCCGCTACGTGATCTTCGACCACGTTCGCCACGTTCGGTTCGAATTTGAAAAGCCCATCGAATGGACGCTGGACGGTGAATCCGGCAAGGCCCACACCGAGGTAGAGATCGGCGTTTTAGACGACGTGATCCGAATCTTTTATTAAAATGAAATCGCTGTCCGTTTTTTGGGACAGCGATTTTGTTATACTGAGCTCAACAAAGAAAAAGAAGGGAGTTTCAGTATATGAACATTTTATGGTATCTTTTCGTTTGGGCCGCCTTTTTCGGCGTTGGCTTTCTCATTCTGAGCGCCCAAAACCTCAAAAAACAGCGCGAGGAGCTTCACCGCCGCGAGGAGGAAGAACGAATCACCGTTCGTCACTTTCGGTCTCTGAAGGCAAATTAACGCCCAAAGGCTCTAAGCTGCGGGCCAAAATCCCGTTGGCTTGGGCGATAGCCATGCCGTAGTTGACCACCGGCACGCCCGCCGCCACCGCCTTACCGATGCGGTGCTTCATCTCGGCTTCGTTGAGCATACAGCCGCCGCAATGGACGACCAGCTTAAACTGCGAGAGGTCCTCGGGGAATTCCCCGCCGGAGGTAAAGGTAAACTCCGGCTTACCGCCGCAGAGCTGCTCGATCCAGCGGGGGAGCTTAACGGTGCCGATATCGCCGCATTGGCGATGGTGGGTGCAGCCCTCCGCAATCAGAACCTTATCGCCCGCCTGCAGGCGGGATAAGGCCGCCGCGCCCTTCACCTGAGGAATCAAATTGCCCTTATAGCGGGCAAAGAGGATCGAGAAGGAGGTGAGGGGTTGCTCGGCGGGGAGCATCTTTGCCACCCTGCCGAAGGCTTGGGAGTCGGTAATGACCAGCCGCGGCGGCTGCTTCAATGCGGCCAGCATCTGCGGCAGCTCGGTATCGCGGCAGACCAACGCCAAGCAGCCTGCCTCCATGATATCACGAATGGTTTGCTGCTGGGGCAGGATCAGCCGCCCCTTCGGCGCCGATTCATCGATCGGGCAGACCAGGATCACCGTATCCCCCGGCTGAAGCAGGTCGGCAACGATCTTGCGTTCATTTTCGCGTCCCTTTGCAAGGGACGCGATTTTTTCTTTCAGCTCATGGACGCCCGCGCCCGTTTTGGCGCTGACGATCAGCCCCTCGCCCTCGGCGGGAGATGCGGTCAGGTCAGCCTTATTCCGAGCGATGAGATAGGGCAGCTTTTTCTCCTGCAGCAGGGCAAGAAACGCCCGCTCCTCCTCATCGAGCGGTCTTGCGGCATCGGCGACCAGCACCGCCACGTCGGTTTTGGCCAAAATCTCCCTGGTCTTTTGCACCCGCAGGGCGCCCAGCGCGCCCTCATCGTCGAAGCCGGGGGTGTCGATGATCAGAACAGGGCCGATGGGCAGCAGCTCCATCGCCTTTTTAACGGGGTCGGTGGTGGTGCCGCGCACGTCGGACACCACCGCCAATGCCTGACCCGTTACCGCATTGACCAAACTGGATTTTCCCGCGTTGCGCTTGCCGAAAAAGGCAATGTGCACGCGTTCTGCATTTACCGTATTGTTCATAGCTTAAAACCTGAAATCGCGGCGATTGGAATTTTTGATATCCGCCACGTTCTGCTCGGCGATCTGCCGCACCTTGGGGTTGGTGACCTTCTTGAGCTCCTCCTCGATCAGCTTGAAGCCGACCTCCTTGGTCTCCTCGTTGGCATAGTCCACCAGATACTCGGTGAGGGTCATCAGCGCGTTGGGATGGCAGCAGTTGATGATCTGGCCGCTCTTGCAAAGGCTCATAAACCGATCGCCGGTTCTGCCCTCGCGATAGCAGGCGGTGCAAAAGGAGGGGATGTGGCCGTTTTCCATCAGCCAATGCACCACCTCATCAAGGCTGCGCTGATCGGAAACGTCGAACTGCTCGGTATCGTGTGGGCGCTCCTCGGTGGTATAACCGCCGACCGAGGTGCGGGAGCCGCCGCTGACCTGAGAAACACCCAGCCGCAGCAGCTTGGCGCGCACCGCCTCGCTTTCGCGGGTGGAAATGATGATGCCGGTATAGGGCACCGCCAGGCGGATGCAGGCGGTGATCTTCGCAAAGGTCTCGTCGTCGATGCCGTTATCGAAATCGTCGGGGTTGATGTCGTCGGCACGCTTCAAACGCGGCACGCTGATGGTATGGGGGCCGACGCCATGGACTGCCTCCAGATGCTCGGCATGCATCAGCAGACCCGCAAACTCATACTTATACAGTTCCAGACCGAACAGGACACCCAGACCCACGTCGTCGATGCCGCCCTCCATAGCGCGGTCCATGGCCTCGGTATGGTAGCAATAATCGTGCTTGGGGCCGGTGGGATGCAGCTGCTCGTAGCTTTCCTTATGATAGGTCTCCTGGAAAAGAATGTAGGTGCCGATGCCCGCATCCCGCAGCTTACGGTAGTTTTCCACGGTGGTGGCGGCGATATTGACGTTGACACGGCGGATGGCACCATTTTTATGGTTGACGCTGTAGATGGTCTTGATACATTCCAGAATATACTCGATGGGGTTATGAACGGGATCCTCACCCGCCTCGATGGCCAGCCGCTTATGACCCATATCCTGCAGAGCGATGACCTCCGCCTTGACCTCCTCTTGGGTCAGCTTTTTGCGGGGGATGGTCTT
This sequence comes from Clostridia bacterium, assembly GCA_017396865.1. The sequence goes on from JAFQKO010000137.1 coordinate 9,935, forward strand.
GTTCTTCAGATGATAGGGGCAGTAAACGCAGCCGTTGACGCAATAATTGGAGAGGTACAGCGGCGCAAAAATGACGATGCGGGTACCGTAGAACGCCAGCTTGATCTCCTCGGCGATCTTATAGATCTCCTCGATCTTTTCGGGGATGTCGCAGGCCAGCAGAACAGAGGCCTCCCGATGGGTCAGCCCATGGCAGACGTAGCCGGTGGCGGTCTTTTGGGGGCGCGCCTTATCGAGGATCTCGTCGATCAATGCTACGTTATTCTTGTTTTGCTCGGCGTATTCGAGGGTGGCGCGAATTTCGCCGTCGTTGATAAATTCTTCCGCCTTTAAGGATTTGGGATTATAGGTTGCCATAGTTTTATTCCTTTCTGTCGCCTCTCGCAACAACGATCCGATAGCCGATGGATTCCATCCGCTTGCGCAGGCTTTCGACCGCCTGAGCGGATTCGTCGCCGTCGGAGAGTTTATTATTATATAACATATATTTTTTCCGCACCGATTGGGGCGAAAGATTGGGCATCACAACGTTCGCACCCGCCAGAATACCTTTTTCCCGCCCATCGGGCTCCAGTGAGCCCAGCGCAGTGGTGGCAGGCAGCAATACGGCGGGGTGGATCAACCGAATGCAGGAGAGCAGATAGCAGGTCAGCCCCACCGAGCCGGCAGGCTCCGCTTTGAATTCGGTATCCTTATGGGGGATAAACGGCCCGATGCCGCACATATCGGGCTTGAATTCTTCGATGAACTTCAGCTCCCGCGCCAGCATTGCCTCGGTTTGGCCGGGCGAGCCGACCATAAAGCCGCAGCCCACCTGAAAGCCCAGCCGCTTGAGCGAACGCAGGCAATCCATGCGCTTCTCCCAAGAAAGGGCGGGAGGATGGAGCCGCCGATAATGGCTTTCGGTGGCGGTTTCATGGCGGAGCAGATACCGATCTGCCCCCGCCTGCCGCAGAGCACGGTAGCTCTCCTCGCTCCGCTCCCCCAGCGAGAGGGTGACGGCGCAATCGGGAAACTCCGCTTTGATGGTGCGGATCAGCGGCACCAGCCGCCCATCGGTAAACCAACCGTCCTCTCCACCCTGCAAAACAAAGGTACGAAAGCCCAGCCGATGCCCCTCGCGGCAGCATTCCAGAATTTCCGCTTCGCTCAGGCGATAGCGGGAGCAATTTGCGTTGGATCTGCGGATGCCGCAATAATAGCAATCGTTTTTGCAGATGTTGCTGACCTCGATCAGCCCGCGAATGAACACCCCATCGCCATACACGGCGTGGCGCACCGCCCGCGCCTTTTCGGCCAGATAGGCGGCGGACTCTTCGTCGCGCCCTTGGATCAGCTCCAGATATTCGGGCTCGGAGAGCCGATGCGCTTCTGCCAATCGGTCGATCAGCAGGCGAATTTTGTCAGTCATGGGAGATCAACCCCGAATAGGCGGTCTTGACGCTGACGCCCGCCAGCTTTCCGACCTTGCCCGACAAAGCAGAGATGGTATCCTGCGGGGCGTCCAGCGCAATGCTGATGATGCTGATCCCCCGCTTGCGGTAGGGAATGCCCATTCTGCCGATGATATGATCGCCATATTGATGGAGCAGGGAATTGACCTCCTCCACCGCATCGCCGTTTTCCACGATGATGCTCATCACGGCTACTCTTGTTTCCATGCTTTTTCATTCCTTTCTATCCAAACAAAAGGCGCGCCCCGATAAAAAGGGCGCGCCAAAATAAGTCCATTATTTTTTCACGCCTTTCACGCAGAAACATCTTTATGTCAGGAGTGATTTCATTATATACTGTTTTTCAAAAAATGTCAACGGCGAATCGTATTTTTCGTCAGCACCGCGAAGTGATCCGAAACAAACAATCCCTCGGGCTTTTCGATCAGCACTCCGTAATAGGAGGTGTCCACCTTCCCGTTGACAAAAACGAAATCGATCACCGTATCATAGGAAGCCCGCTCCTCAAAGCCGTTGAAGGTGCCGCAAACGTTGCCAAACTCGGTGGCAAGATAAAAGCTGTTGGTCAGCAGGTCGTCAGCCGTCAGATTGATATAAGACTGGCTACCCTCGGTGAAATTGAAATCGGCGGTAACAAAGACCGGCTTATCGGCATAATTTTCCGCCACCCGATCCCGCAGCAGGTTCGCCGATTCATCCTGGCTGAAGGCGGTGAGCCCCAGGTGCGTATTGATATGCACAAATTCGATGCCGCTCTCCCGCTCCTTGAAGATGCATTCCGTTACGATGCGGCAGCGCTTGCCGTCGCCGTCGTCCCAAGAGGGGGACTCCACCTCGGGGGTATCGGAGAGCCACCAAAAGCTATGGGAGATCAGCTCCAGCTTTTTGGCATTATACATGATCGGCGTTGCCTCGCGGTCGCCCGATGCACGGTATTCGAAGACCACCTCATAATCGGATTGCTCCAGATAATCCAGCAGCATGAAATCCCATTCGTCGGTATATTCCTGCAGGCCGATCAGATCGGGCTTATATTGCTCCAGCAGCGCAGTAAACCGATCGCAGCGCAGAAAAATGTCGTTTTCCGCGCCGTCGTCGGCACCGACCCGCAGATTTTGGGTCATCACCGTCAGCGCCGCCTCCTGAGGCAGCTCCTTTTTCGGCTGCTCCTCGGCAGGCTCACTGCAGCCACCCGGAAAGAAAACCATCAAGAGCAAGATCAGCCATATTGCGCATTTCTTTCTTTGCATTTTCATTCTCCTTGCGATCAAAAAAGCAGCCCGTTGGGCTGCTTTTTTATTGTTGTTTCAATTACAGCAGTGCTGCCTCGGCATACAGACCTCTATGGTCGGAGATCCAGTCGCCATCGGAGCCCATCTTATCAACTACTTCATAGCGAAGGGGATGAACCTTATTGGGGGTATAGAAGATGTAGTCGATGGTGCCGCCGCCGGATTCGCCCTCAGGAGCACCGTCGGTATGGTAACCGTTGCAGGTACCGGGGCCGTTATCACCGGTCAGCTCATAGTTGATATCAGCCATGCCGATTTTGTAAACTTCGTTGTAACCATTCTTCCAGGGCTGCATGTTGCAGTCGCCTACAAAGAAGAAACCGTACTTGGAGAACGCGCCCATCTCGGTTGCCTTCTTCTGGATCGTCTTAACGCTGTTGACGTGAGCAACATCGTTGAAGTCAAAGTGGGTGGAGAAGAAGAGGAAGATCTTACCGGTGGCCTTTACCTTCAGCTTTGCCCAGCAAACGATACGCCAGTGCTGTGCGCCCCAAGCGGTTGCCTTACTCTCGGTATCGGGGGTATCGCTCAGCCAGAAGGTGCCGTGCTCCAAATCCTCCAGCTTGGTGGCATTCCACATGATCGGAGTGGTTTCCTTATTGGAGGAAGAACGCCAGGTATAATGGAATTGATAGTCACCGTAAGAGGTGGAGGCATAGTCACTTTGCAGGAAGGTGATGTGAGCAGGTACACACTCGGACATACCAACCACGTCGGGCTGATAAACGTCCATAACCTTCTCCTTGAAACGAGGCATACGATCGGAGATCTCTTTTGCACCGCCATACTCAGCAGAATCGTTGGCGCAGCGCAGGTTATAAGCGATGATCTTCAGCTTATTGCGCTCATCGTACTTAACCTCTTCTTCTTCCTCGCCCCAGTCGTCGTCACCGCCGCCGTTGTTTTCGCCGCCGATGTCGTCGCCGCCTTCGTTTTCGTTGCCGCCGCCGATGTCGTCGCCGCCTTCGTTTTCGTTGCCGCCGCCGATGTCGTCGCCGCCGGAAGAGCCGCCGGCCTCAGGGCCGCCCTCGGCAGTACGGTCGCCGCTGGGAATCCAGTTGATCGGCGCATCGCCCTCATAGGGGATCACTTCGCCGTTGGCCTTGGATTCAACGGAAATAACCGACTGATCACCCGCTTTTTCGGCATAAGTGCCGCCAACCTGGCAGGATGCCAAGGTGGAAACACACATCACCAGCAAGCCGATGACAGCAATGACTCTTTTTGCTTTCTTATTAAACATAATAAGGAACCTCCTTCCGCCTTGCGGCAGAATTTCATAGATAATTTTAGACGATAATATTATAACATGGGTTCGTCTATCTTTTAATAACGCCATGTTGTTTTTATTTAACACAATGTTGCTAAAATTACATTTTTTTGATGTAAATATTTTTTTCATTGATAACTGCTTGGTTTTTTGGTATAATCCATATTATATGAAGGAGGCTGATACCAAATGACTGAACGAAGCGGCGGCGTATTGCTGCACATTTCTTCCCTGATGGGCCCTTACGGAACGGGATGCTTCGGCAAGGATGCCCTGCGATTTATTGATTTTCTGGAGAAGGCGGGCTTTCAGGCCTGGCAGGTTCTGCCCTTTACGGTGCCCGATGCCTGCAACTCTCCTTATAAAAGCGTGAGTGCCTTTGCGGGCAATCCCTATTTCATCGATCCCGAGCAATTATATGAGAGCGGGCTGATCAGCGGCGCCGAGCTGAACCTCTGCCGCACCAGCAGCCCCTATCTGGTGGATTTTCCCACCTTAAAGGCGCAGCGGGAGAAGCTTTTCACCTCGGCCTTCGGGCGGGTGGATGCCGCACTCAAGGAAAAGATCGAGGGCTGGCGGGCCGAGCAGCCTTGGGTGGAGGATTTTGCCCTCTATACCGCCCTGCAGCAGGAGAGCGGCAAGGATTGGGCCGATTGGGAGCCCGCCCTGGCCAAGCGGGAGGAAAAAGCCCTCGCCGAGGCGCGCAAGCGGCTCCAAACGGAGATCGACCGCACCGTATTCCTGCAATATATTTTCTTCACCCAATGGCAAAAGATCCGCGCCTATGCCAATAAGAAGGGCGTTGCGATCATCGGCGATATGCCCATCTACGTTTCCTACGAGAGCGCCGATCTTTGGAGCCATCAGGAGCTCTTTGATTTAGACGAACGGGGCAAGCCCACCGCCGAGGCGGGTGTGCCGCCCGATTATTTCAGCGAAAACGGTCAGCGCTGGGGCAATCCCCTTTATAATTGGAAGGCCATGAAGCAGGACGGCTACCGCTGGTGGATCGAGCGCATCAAGCACGCCACCTCGCTCTTCGACAAGGTTCGCATCGACCATTTTCGCGCCTTCAGCGCCTATTGGGCGGTGCCCCTCGACGCCGAGACCGCCAAGGAGGGCAAATGGATCCCCGGGCCGGGGATGGATTTCTTCAATACCCTCTTTGAGCAGATCGACCGCGACTGCCTGATCGCCGAGGACCTCGGCATTCGCGACGCCGCCTTAGAGCAGCTTTTGGAGGAGAGCAAGCTGCCGGGAATGCGGGTTTTGCAGTTTGCCTTCCCCGGGCAGGACAACGGGATGCACCTGCCCCACAACTACCTGCCCAACACCGTTGCCTATACCGGCACCCACGACAACAACACCCTGCTGGGCTACCTTTGGGAGCTCACCCCCGAGGAGCGCCGCTACTGCCTCGACTACTGCGGCTATACCGGCGAGACCTGGAAGGACGGCGGTGCCGATAACCCCGCCATCTTTGCTATCCTGCGCACCCTTTGGGGCTGCACGGCCAAGCTCGCCATCGTTCCGGTGCAGGATCTTTTGGGCTACGGCGGCGACACCAAGATGAACCACCCCGGCGTTGCCGAGGGCAACTGGGGCTACCGCCTCACCGAAACCGCCTTCAACCAGCTCAAGCCCGCGCTTTATCGGAAGTATCTGAAGCTCTATAATCGACTTTAAACCATCGCCCCAAGTACGGGGCAGTCTTACATAGGAAGGAAGCGCCACATGCTATATTTTGAAAAATACATCATCCGCAGTGCAACCCTCGGCTCCGAAAATCCGCTGCCCGACATTCTGAACAACAGCTACATCCACGCAGGTTTTGAGCTCACCGATGCAGTAACCGACGAAGAAAGAAAAAACCTCGGCAAAGGGATGATCCGCACCCTCCTTCCCTATACCGAGCAGGACGGCTACGACCGCCAACGCAACGACCGTGCTTTCAACGCGGCGATCCTGGAAAACCGCTATCTCAAGGCGGTCTTTCTGCCGGAACTGGGTGGCCGTCTTTGGGCGCTGACCGACAAGGAGACCGGCAGAGAACTCCTCTATAAGAACTCTGTTTTTCAGCCTTGCAATCTTGCCTTACGCAATGCGTGGTTCAGTGGCGGTGTGGAATTCAACGTGGGAATCAAGGGGCACACCCCCCTCACCTGCTCCCCGCTTTTCGCTGAACGCTTAACCTACGCAGGCGGCGAAGAGGTCTTACGAATGTATGAATTCGAGCGAATCCGCGAGGTGGTCTATTCTATCTGCGCCTATCTCCCCGAGGATTCTAAGGTTCTTTACTTAAAAAACGCCATCGAAAATACAAGCGAACAAAATAAATTCACCTATTGGTGGTCCAACATCGCCGTACCCGAGGAGAAGGGACTTCGGATCATCGTCCCGACCGAGGAATCCTTCCTCTGCCGCTATGATGCGGGGCGGTATCTTCTGGACAAAGTTTCTCTGCCCCATTGCCTCGATACCGACGCCACCTATCCCGACAACCTCAACCGTTCCTACGACTTTTTCTATAAAATTCCTCGCGACCGCGCCAAGTGGATCGCCACCGCCAACCAAGACGGAAACGGGCTTTTGCAATTTTCCACCAACGAGCTGATCGGCCGCAAGCTTTTCGTTTGGGGGCAAGGCAACGGCGGCCGAAATTGGAACTGCTTCCTCACCGAGGATGACCGCCCTTACGTTGAAATTCAGGCCGGCCTTGCTCACACCCAATTAGAGCATCTGCCGATGAAAGCGGGCGAGCGTCGAGAGTTCATCGAAGGTTATACCTCGTTAAACGCAAGCCCGACCGATCTGCACGGCGATTGGCAGACCGCACAACACGCTGTAGCAACCCACCTCCAAAGCCTCATCGGCTCAAACGTGGACGGAAATCTGCGGCAGATTTTTCCTGCAGGCGAGCCGATTCAAACCGAGCTGTTAACAACAGGCTCAGGCTGGGGCGCGCTGGAAAACGAGCTGCGCGCCCGCCAAGGGAAAGCGCCCATCAGCCACACCATCACCACTTGGGCTCATCACGACCCTGACATTCAGCCATGGCTATATCTGCTTGAAAAGGGCGAATTCCCGCCCTACGATCCGCAAAACCCGCCCCATTCTTACGTTTCCAATGCCGTTTGGAAACCACTTTTGGAGCAAGCAATAAACGGAGCCGCAGAACAGCGGTGGTATGCTGCGCTGCAGCTCGGCGTTCTCTGCTACGCCCTTGCCGATCTCGACGGAGCCGAAAAAGCCTTCCGTCTCTCCATTGCGTCGCAGCCCAACGCTTGGGCTTACCGCAATCTCGCCCGCCTGCTCCATAAGGAGCAAGGCAACCCCGAGGCCGCCCTTGCAGAGATGCGAAAGGCATTGAAGCTGATCCAAAACTGCCGTGGTCTTTACGTAGAAACCGCGCAGCTTTTGCAGGAGCTGGGACAAAATGAAGCATGGCTGACGCTCTTTGAGACTATGAATAAACGTCTTCGCTCCGATGGGCGGCTGACGCTGCTGAAGATCGTATCACTGCTTCGAATCGGTGAGATCGACCGTGCCTGTGCCCTGCTGACTCCCGATTTTAAAATGGACGACATCAAAGAGGGCGAGCTTTCGGTTTCGCAAATCTGGTTTGATCTCTATACCGAAAAGCTCAAAAAAGAAACGGGAATTACCGATGAACAAAGCCTTAAAGCATTGCTTAACGAACGGTATCCCCTCCCCATCAATCTCGATTTCAGAATGCATGAATAAGGAGAACCGCTATGAAACGACCGCTACTTGTTTTTGCGGGACAATCCAACATGATGGGTGCCGCCATTTACCCCGCCGCCGAGCAGATCTATTTTCAAAACAGCGCCGAATATCTCCATAAGCCCCGCCGCTTCGGTGCACCCTGCGGCGCATTCAAAGCCTTCGGCTTTCCGACAGGGGAGTTTTCCTACATGGACCTTCAAGCCGCCTACGGCGATCATCCGGAGCGGCCGAGCTCGCTCAACGACTATGCCGCCAATACCTATTTCTGCCCCTCCATGGCGACCTTGAAAAGTGATCCAGAGAAAACCACCTATCACTTTGCGGATTTCAGCGAAGCAAACAACACCCAAGCGGTGTCGCTGCCGCCCATTTTGGTTCAGATGCTGGAGCAAAAGGGGCTTTGCTGCGCCTATACCCACATTGCCAAAGGCTCTGCGCCCATCCGACATTTCGTTGAAGGACCCGCCGCCGACTACTTTGATCAAAAGGCAACCGACTTTTTTGCCGATGCCGCCGCCCGCTATGCGGAGGATGATACCTCCGAGCGTGCCCTCATCTGGTTGCAGGGAGAATCGGACGACAGCAAAGGTTTTTCCTACTATTCAGATGCGCTGAAAGGGCTTTGGCATCGATGCAAAGCCCTTGGGTTTACCAAATTTCTGATCATTCGGGTCGGCTATTGGGGCAATCCCGCCATCGCCGACGTCATGCAAGCGCAGGAGCAGTTCTGCGCCGAAACCCCCGACGCTTTTATTCTCACCCGTGCAGCGTCCTATCTGCCGTTTCTCGGTCAGCCCGAAAACTGGCTGGGCGAGGTCGGCGAGGAATTCTCCAACGGGCGCGACAGTTATTTTGGCTTCACCAATCAACATATCAACCAAAAGGGCTTCGAGACCGTCGCCCGCTATGCGCTGCCAAACCTGATCCGTATTCTTTGGGAGCAAAAAGATCCCATCCTCGAGCCGGAGCAGGTATCGGCCTTGCGCCGTTCCTAAAAACAGCAAATCCCCGAATGCATTGCATTCGGGGATTCTTTAGTTCATGTCAAGCGTCGGCGCTTTTTTGCCGGCTTAAAAGAAGCCGTTATAGATCATCTTCCCAATGCACAGCAGCGCAAAGGCCCACAGACAAGGGCTCATCAGCGGATCGCCGTAGGCGAGGTTTTTGGTGCTCTTGACCTTGCGGGATTTTCCCAGCTTTTTACCGATCGCCGCCTCCAGAAGCTTGAGGGTTACCACCAAGATCAGCAGGCAGACCAGCACCGCGATGATAACGAACAGCTTATCCTGCAGCAGGTAGCGGATATAGCTTTGATTGCGGCTGATCAGCACCGCCACACAGTTATTGACCGCATGGGCGAGCACCGCAGGCCAAACGCTGCGGAACATCAGGGTAAGTACCCCATAGCAGACGCCCGCCACAAACAGCGCGGGGATCTGCGCAGGGCTGGTATGGAAAAAGGCGAAGATCAGCGAGGTGAGCACCACGCCGATGGTGGCGCCGTATTTTTCATACTCCGATTGCACCAGCCCGCGGAACAAAAGCTCCTCCACCAGCGCAGGCATCAGCACCGAGGTGAGCATCAGCGTGCCGAGGCTTTCGCTGCTGAGATCCACGATGGAGGGCTGAAACTCGGTATGGAACATCGCCCGAAACAGCGCATTGCTGCCCAGGTTGATCAGCACGGTGATCATGCAGACCGAAAGCCCGAACAAAAGCGCCAGCGGCAGGTAGCGCGTGCCGCACCATTTGGTACGCAGCGCATTGCGTGGCTTATAATGGTTGCGCTTCATGTATACGATCATCGGGATCAGATACACCACCCCATAGATCAGCGCGGTAAGCCCCGCCCCGAAGGCAGGCAGCCATTGGCGGCAAAGGCTCAGCGCCAGCAGCAGCACCAATACGGTGAGCAGCAGGGTCGATATTCCCTTGGAAACGTCCTTCTTAGCCATTAATACACAATTCCCTTTCGGATTTCATCCGCCTTTTCGGCCGAGGCTGCTTCAGCCACCAGCGCCAGCGCAAAATCCAGCGCGGTGCCGACCCCGCGGGAGGTGATAAACTGCCCGCTCCGAACAACAGGCTCTGCCACCGCCTCACAGCCGAGGGTATCCTCCATGCCGGGATAGCAGGTTGCCCGCTCACCCTTCAGCACGCCCAGATCGCCCAAAACCGACGGTGCACCGCAGATGGCGGCGATTTTCTTGCCCGCCGCAACGGTACGCAGGATCAGCGCCCGCACCGCCTCGCTCTTGCCGAGATTTTCATAGCCGGGATAGCCACCGGGCAGAACCAGCATTGCCATCTCCGCTTCGTTAAGCTCGCTGAGCGGAATATCGGCCACTACCTCAATGCCCCGCGCACCGCAGACCACCACTGTTCCGTCGATAGATACGGTTTCCACCGCAACGCCCGCACGGCGCAGAAGGTCGACGGGGGCAAGAGCCTCCACTTCCTCGAAGCCCTCGGCCAGCAATACATAAACGGTATTGTTCATTTGATTACCTCCGCTTCATACTTCGTTAGCAGCAGCTCGGGGCGATAGCTCATCTTGGCCTTTTTCAGCCCCTCATCCCCTGCATCATCCTCCCGATTGATCCAACGGATCTCGGCGGGAAGGGTTTTCAAAAATTCCCGATTGATCATCGGATAGGCCCCCCGCAGGGCGGCATCGGCCTTCTCGGCATGGATGCAAAAGCCCTCCTTACCCTGGGGCTCACCGTAGGTGAAGGCGCAAATCTTGCCCTCGGCATACAGCGCCAAGCCCGAAAAGCCCAGCGCTTCATAATGCTCCAGCCCGCGGCGGACGGCACAGCCCTCCCAAGCCAGCGAGTTTTCCTCGGCGCACCGATTTTCTCTGCACCACCAATCGTTGAACGCCCGGACCTCCTGCAGATTCTCGGCCGAGATCGGGCGCACCTCCCATTGGTGCTGCTGCTCAAAATAATTGATATGATTGCGCTTGGCGGCCAGCTTTTTGCCGCTCAGCGTTTGCAGCCTTTGGCGGTCGTAGATATAGTCGAAGTTCTTGGCCTCCCGAAAGGTAAACCGATCGGGGTAGGTCTGCTCCAGCCACGCCTTATATGCGGCATCGATCCCCAAAAACCGCGTAACCCCTTGGGCAAGCAGTTGCTCCAGCATTGCTGCGCGCCCCGCACCGTAAGGAACGGTATGGCGATTGCCCCAGCGCACGCAAAAGGCATCCTCCCCAACCGCAAGCTGCACCTGCATGGAGGCTGCCCAACAAAAAAGGTTGCCGAAGGTCTGGTCGCAGACCCGAACGTCGGCCTCCCGTACGATCCGATCCACCGCCGCCTTATGCGTCAGGGACGGTGCTTCAAAGATCAAGGTCATGATATACCTCTTTCACAATATTATAAATAATGTCGAAATTATCCTGCTTACTGCGCGGAACCCCCGCTTCGTCGTACATCGGGGTCATATGCCACCCCAGCTGCTCGCCCACGTAGAGGGCGCAGTTGCGGCTGTTCACAAGATAGTTCACGTCTACCTCGTGGATATCCTTCTTGGAAAGATCGCCGCGATACCGCCGCTCGATCAACCGTTGGGAGATCTCGGGCAGCATATCCAGATAGATCACCGCATCGGGACGGGGCAGCTCCAGCTTACCGTATTCAAAATCCGAAAGCCATTCGATAAAGCCATCCCATTCCTCCTTGGGGAGCTTGCTCATCTGATGGACGATATTGGAGGTGGTATACCGATCGGCCACCAGGATCACGCCCTCATCATAGGGCTTTTGATACTTGGTGCGAAAGCCCGCAAAGCGATCGGCGGCGAAAAACATCGACGCCGCATAGGCGTTGACGTCGTCGGCATGGCTGCCGAACTCCCCATGCAGATACATCTGCAGCAGGGCGCTGGAGGGGGACTCATAATCGGGGAAGGAGATCCGCATGGCAGGGATGCCCCGCTCGTTGAGCGCGGCGGTCACCAGCTTGGAGTGGGTTCCCTTTCCGCTGCCGTCCAGCCCATCTATAACAATTAATCTGCCCATGGTTACTCTCCTAAAAACTTTTGCTTCATCTCGGCCGCCTTGCCGCAGCTCATCTTGCCCTCGGGGCACTTGCCTGCCACGCAGGGCGGGCCTGCCAGCTTAAAGACGGTGGGGCAAACCTCCCGCACCAGCATCAGCATCTGCGTTGCCAGCTCACGGATCTCCCATTGGGCGCGGCTGCAGCAGCGCAGGCGGAAGAAATTGAGCAGGCTTCGGGCGTTCATTGTAACCATCATTTTGGTGGTACAGCCGTTGGGCAGCACAAAGCGGGCGTCCTCGATCGCCTTTTTCTTATCAGCCTGCGTGCCTGCAGTGCCCTCCAGCAGCATAGCGGTCAGCTTTTGATAGCGGGCGGCCAGCTCGTCCATCGTCTCTAAGTACAGCGCTTTCGCCTCGGGGATCTCCGCAATGGCGGGGGGCAGGACAAACTCAAAATTGTCCTCCGCCACGTATCGCTGGCTCTGCACGCTGAAGGAAGCATGGCGATGGCGGGTGATCTGCGCCAGCAGGGCGCGGGAGACGTTTTCAATTCCGAAGGTGAAGGAGATATGCTCGATGGGGCTCTCATGGCCGAGGGAGGAAAGCATCTCCAAAAAGCTTTCTACCTTCTCGGGGGTCAGCCCCTCCATCACCGTATCGATATCGGCGCGGGCATAGCAGAGCTTGGCTGCCGCCGCGATGGTCTTTTCCGCATCGGGGGTATAGTTTAATAATTGAACTCTTAATTTTGCTTCACC
>JAFQKO010000016.1 GCA_017396865.1 Clostridia bacterium
GAAGCCCAAGGCAAAGCCGATGGAATAGTCGCAGGCGAAATGAGCATCGCCATCAATGCCGGTGGTGATGTTATACTGCGCCTGCAGGGGCTTCAAATGATCGTAGGGGAAGCGCTGTTCATCCCAGCGCTTGCTCCATTGATTCGTTGCCCCGTTTTTGATGAACTCTAAATTTTTCAGGTTATTCTTCAGCCAATCGGGCATATAATGCAGGTCGCCGCGGTAGTTGACCAGCATATCCCGCCACCGCCCGCAGAGCATCTCATTTTCGTCGATATAGGCGGGGTGGGCATCGATAACGCGGCAGAAATTCTCGCTCATGCCGTCGAGCCCGTAAAAACTGCCGTTGGTGCTGTTGTACCACGGCTCGACGCAATACCCCTCGGGGATGGGCGCGGTGCCGAAATCATCCAGATCGGTATAGCCGTTTTGCTTGCGCTTGGCAAGGGTATGGGCGATCTTGGTTGCCCGCATCGCCTTAATTCGGTTTTCGTAGGAATACATATTGCTCCAGCTCCTTCATTCGCTCCTTGGCGGGGACGGAAAAGGCGGTTTCCGCCAAGCCCAAGGCGCGGCGCTTGCCCTCACCCAGCGGGTGATAGGGCAGCAGTTCATATTGCACAATATTTTTTAAAGACCTTGCAAAGGCCGCGATCTCGGGGATCCCCTGCTCAATTTCGGGGATAACGGGGGTACGCAGCAGGATGGGAACCCCCAATTCATCGGCCTTTTTGATGTTTTCGATGATCTGCTCGTTGCCCACCCCCGTATAGCGACGGTGGGTTGCGCTGTCCCATATCTTCAGATCACACATCAGCAGATCCAGCGATTGAAAGATCTCCGCATCATAATAGATCATGGAGGTTTCCGCGGCGCAGCCGATGCCATGCGCTCTGCACAATTTTATAAGCTCCGCCAAAAGCGCCCGTTGCGCCAGCGGCTCGCCGCCCGAAAAGGTAACACCGCCCTCGGCGCCGTAATAGGCGCGATCCTGCAGGATCTCTGCCAAAATCTCTTCTGCTGTTAATTCCCGACCGCAGACCACCCTTGCGCCCGCAAAGCACCCCTCCTCGCATCGGCCGCAACCGATACATTTTTCGGGGTATTGCAAAATTTGAGGTTTAAAGTCGATACATTCGGGGTTATGGCACCAGGCGCAGGAAAGGGGACAGCCCTTAAAGAACACCACCGTGCGCAGACCGGGACCGTCGTGGGTGGCGGCCCGCTCAATATCTGCGATCATTCCCTTAATCACGGATCGGTTCCTCTTTGCCGCTTGCGGCGCTCTGCATGGCGGCATCCAGCATCGCCATAACGTCCATATTGCGCTCCAAGGTCAGCATCTCCGCAAGGGGTGCGCCCTTCAGATGAGCGGCATAATGGCAGGGCATATTCTTCATGCTCTCATCGAGCGCCACGTCTGGGATTTCTATTTCATTTCCAAAGATATCGTAGGCCTTGACGTCGGGGGCGTTTTCCGCACCGCCCACGCAGGTCACAACACCCTCGGTGCAAAGCACCATCGGGCCCGAGGGAATCACCGCGCGGGGGGTCGTCCAGGTGCCCTCCAAAACGGCGAGCTTATCCTCATAGCGCACCAGCGTGCCGAAGTTATCGTCGGTGTCCCCAAAGGGGGTATTGAGATTCATTCCCATACTGACGGCGCTTTTGGCGCCCTTCCCCAGCAGCCATTCGGCAAACCAACAGCCATAACAGCAGATATCCAGCCAGACACCGCCGCCGTGGCTTTGCTGATGCCACCA
>JAFQKO010000138.1 GCA_017396865.1 Clostridia bacterium
CAACCTTGTTCCCGCCCGCGGTTGGACGCTGTACCATGAAAACAATATTTGGGGCAATACAGGCCCTGCCACCTCCTCGGCCTATTACTTCCCGGTTGGTGCGGCATGGCTTTGCCAACATATCTGGGAGCAGTATGAGTTCTCTCAGGATAAAGAGCAATTAGCCGAAAACTTCGATACCCTGCTGGGTGCCGCCATCTTCTGGGTAGATAACCTGGTAGAGGATGAGCGGGACGGTACGTTGGTCACCTCGCCCTCTTATTCTCCCGAGCACGGCACCTATTCTATGGGTTGCACCCAGGATCAGGCAATTGTAAGAGAATTGTTTACCAATACCTTAGCAGCTGCCGAGGTGCTGGAGAAGGAGTCTGCAGAGCTGGAGGAGATCCGCGATGCTCTCGAACGCCTTGCGGGCTATCAGATCGGCAAGGGTGGTCAGCTTCAGGAGTGGAAGGATGAGATTACATTGGATGTAACCTGCCATCCCGAGCATAACCATACCAACCATCTCTACGGCTTGATGCCGGGTAGCGAACTGGTCTACGGCGAAACCGACGCTGAGTTGATCAAAGCGATTGAAACCTCCCTGACCAAAAAGGGCGATAGCGGTGTCGGCTGGGCACGCGCTTGGCGAATGGGCCTTTGGGCACGCCTACATAATGGGGAACGGGCGAAGGATCTGCTTTCCGGTGCGATCGAGAATACGACGTATGATAATATGTTCTCCGCATTTATCACTTCCAGCTATGAACTGTTCCAGATCGACGGGAACCTCGGTCTGATTGCCGGTATGACCGAAATGCTGCTGCAGAGCCAGGGCGATGCCGTTGAGCTGCTGCCCGCCCTGCCCTCCGCTTGGAGTGAAGGCTCGATTGAGGGGCTACGCGCCCGTGGGAATATCGGGGTAGACGTTGCCTGGAGCAACGGCGCTCCCACCACCGCCACCCTCGCTGTCGGCACTGCCGATGAAGCCCTGCAGGTGAAGGGCAGCTACATCAGCAAGGCTACTGTCACCGATTCCGAGGGCAATCCTATTGCCTTTACCGCGTTGAATAACGATACCATTACGTTTGCCGCCGAAGCGGGCGAGACCTATACTGTTGATTTTGATGAGCTGGCCGCTCTGCGGGATCAGGCCGATCGGCTGAACGCCGATTATTTCACCGCCGATTCCTTTGCCGCCTTCACTGCCGCTGTTAATGCGGCCGAAACGGTGGAGGCTATGATGGCGGCAGGCGATCTTCTGGAGCAGGGCGAAACCTATCCCGCTATCACTGCGCTGGATGTTCTTTCGGAAAACGTCTACTATAGCGGAATTAAAAAGTATTCCGTCAATAATGAGGCCGAATTCAAGGCCTTTGCGGATGCCGCAAATGAGGGCAAGCCGGCCGCGGATCTGATCGTCTGCCAGACCCGCGATCTGGATCTGACCGCATATCCAAACCTCGTCATCGGCAGCTCTGCACCCTTTACCGCCACCTACGACGGACAGGGGCATGCCATCCGCAACTATACCCTTGCAAGCGGGGGCGCCCTCTTTGCCAAATTCGGCGGCACCCTGAAGAATCTGACGGTGGAGAAGGCCTCGGTTACTGCCAATCAGAGTTACGGTGCGGTAGTTGTCGGATATGTTTACGGTACTACAAGCCTGATCGATAACGTTCACGTCAAAGACAGTACGCTTACATCTTCCTATAGCGGCTGCGGGATTCTTGTCGGTCAAACTACGTCGAATGCCGATTGCTTTACCATTAAGAATTGTACCGTAAATGGCAGCTCCATTACGGTTAAAGCCACCGGAACCATCTATAACGTTGGCTTCATTGCAAGTAAAAACCGTGGTGCCGCTTGCCTCATCGAGAATTGCTATACATGGAA
>JAFQKO010000139.1 GCA_017396865.1 Clostridia bacterium
ACCGGCTATTACCGCCCTGTTCAGAACTGGAACGACGGTAAGGCACAGGAATTCAAGGATCGTAAGCTCTACGATCAGGGCATTGCCATGAGTAAGACCCCCGCCTTCCACGGCTGCGGCTGCTGCGGCGGCGAGGCAGAGCCCGAGAACGTGGGTACCGAGCGGATCATGCTCTTTACCACCAAGACCTGCCCCAACTGTAAGATGGCAAAGGCTGTTTTGGATCAGGCCGGTATTGCCTATGAGGTGATCGACGCTGAGGCGCCCGAGAACCGCGCGCTGGTTGAGGCTTATCAGATCAACCGTGCTCCCACTCTGATCGTGGAGAGCACCAACGGCATCGAGAAGCTGACCAATGCTTCCGAGATCCGTGGCTACGTTAAAAAGGTGAACGCATAATGTATGATGCAATCGTAGTCGGCGGCGGTACCGCCGGCATGACGGCGGCAATCTATCTGCTTCGGGCGGAAAAATCGGTGCTCCTTTTGGAGTCCACCGCCCTGGGCGGGCAGATCACCGCCTCCGCACGCATCGAAAACTTCCCCGGTCTTTACGGTATCAGCGGCGTGGAATACGCCGACCGCCTTGCCGAGCAGGTGTATACCTTCGGCGGCGAGATCGAGCCGGTGGAGGTTTCCGAGGTGCAAAAAATTGAAAACGGCTTTCGGGTGCTGACCACCGATGAGGATGTTTATGAGGGTAAGTCCCTCATCATCGCGGGCGGCGCAGCCCACCGCCATTTGGGGCTCCCCCGTGAGGAGGAGCTGGCGGGCATCTCCTATTGCGCAGTTTGCGACGGTGCTTTCTATAAAAATAAGGAAGTTGCGGTCGTGGGCGGCGGAAATGCGGCGGTGCAGTCTGCCCTTTCGCTGGCGGAGCTTTGCAGTAAGGTAACGCTGATCCATCGCCGAGATGAATTTCGCAGTGAGCCGGTGCTGCTGGAACGGCTGAAAAAATTGTCGAACGTCGAGCTGTGCACCAAGGCCGTCGTTACCGAGCTGCTCGGCGACGGTAAATTGGATGCGGTGCGGCTGAATATTGACGGCGAGACCGCCGAATTGCGGCTGGACGGCTTATTTATTGCCGTTGGCCAGCAGCCTGCCAACGAGCCTTTTAAGGCCCTTGTAGAGCTGGATGAAGGCGGTTATATCGTGGCGGGTGAAGACTGCCTCACCAAGACCCCCGGTGTGTTTGCGGCGGGCGATTGCCGCGCAAAGCCCATTCGTCAGCTGGCAACTGCTGCGGGCGACGGTGCTACCGCAGGACTTGCCGCTGCGGCTTATCTGAATACTCTATAAAATCAAAAGAGCTTCCGATGGAAGCTCTTTTTTAATGCTCTGTTTTTTTCAGCAATCGGGCGGGGCTTTGCTTCATGATCCGCCGAAAGGCGCGGCTGAAGCTTTGGGAAGAGGCGTAGCCCAGCAGCTCGCTGATCTCGGAGATGCTTTTGCCCTGCAGCAGATGCTCTAATGCCTGCTGCATTTTGAGATAGTCGATGTAGTGCTTAAAGGTCTGGCCGGTCAGCGCATGAAACCGCTTGCTGAGGTGGGAGGGGGAATAGCCGATGGCGGCGGCAACCTCCGGAAGGGTCAGCGGTTGGGTC
>JAFQKO010000140.1 GCA_017396865.1 Clostridia bacterium
CGTGCCCAATGACCTGAAGGATCTGCCTGCTATCGTCGGCGGCAAGGAGATGGATTTCACCTACGGCGATTGTAAGCAGGAGATGGATATGATCAACCGCGCCTTCATCGAAACGATGATCGAGGGCGATGCCAACGGTCGCGGCTTCCAATATCCCATTCCCACCTATTCCATCACTTCCGATTTCGATTGGTCTGAAACCGAGAATAATAAACTGCTCTTTGAGATGACCGCCAAGTACGGTACTCCCTATTTCTCCAACTATATCAATAGTGACATGGAGCCCAGCGACGTGCGTAGTATGTGCTGCCGTCTGCGTCTGGACCTGCGCGAGCTGCGCAAGAAGTCCGGTGGCTTCTTCGGCTCCGGCGAGAGCACCGGCTCTGTCGGCGTGGTTACCATCAACCTGCCCCGCATTGCCTATCAGTCTGCCAACGAGGAGGAATTCTATGCCCGCCTCGATAAGCTGCTGGATATCTCTGCCCGCTCCCTCCATGTGAAGCGTACCGTTATCACCAAGTTCCTGGATGAGGGTCTCTATCCCTATACCAGACGCTACCTCGGTACCTTTGCCAACCACTTCTCCACCATCGGCTTGGTCGGTATGAACGAGACCGCCCTCAACGCCTGCTGGCTGAAGAAGAACCTCACCACCGAAGAGGGTCAGCAATTTGCTAAGAACGTGCTGAACCATATGCGTGAGCGCCTCTCCGACTATCAGGAGGAGTATGGTGATCTCTATAACCTGGAGGCAACTCCTGCCGAGTCCACCTCCTATCGTTTGGCTAAGCATGACGTGAAGCGCTTCCCCGGCATCATCACCGCCAATATGGATGGCACTCCCTATTATACCAACTCTTCCCATCTGCCCGTAGGCTACACCGAGGATATCTTCACCGCTCTGGATCTGCAGGACGAGCTGCATACCCTCTATACCTCCGGTACGGTATTCCATGCCTACATGGGCGAAAAACTGCCCACCTGGAAGGCCTGCGCCGATCTGGTTCGCAAGATCGCCGAGAACTATCGCCTGCCCTATTATTCCATGTCCCCGACCTATTCGGTCTGCAAGGATCACGGTTATATCACCGGTGAGCAGTATACCTGCCCCCATTGCGGAGAAAATACCGAAGTATACAGCCGTATTACCGGCTATTATCGCCCCGTTCAGAACTGGAACGACGGTAAGGCACAGGAATTCAAGGATCGTAAGCTCTACGATCAGGGCATTGCCATGAGCAAGACTCCCGCTTTCCACGGCTGCGGCTGTTGCGGCGGTGAGGCAGAGCCCGAGAACGTGGGCACCGAGCGGATCATGCTCTTTACCACCAAGACCTGCCCCAACTGCAAGATGGCAAAGGCTGTTTTGGATCAGGCCGGTATCGCCTATGAGGTGATCGATGCCGAGGCGCCCGAGAATCGCGCGCTGGTCGAGGCCTATCAGATCAATCGCGCCCCCACTCTGATCGTGGAGAGCACCAACGGCATCGAGAAGCTGAACAATGCTTCCGAGATCCGTGGCTATGTTAAAAAGGTGAACGCATAATGTATGATGCAATCGTAGTCGGCGGCGGTACTGCCGGCATGACGGCAGCGATCTATCTGCTTCGGGCGGAAAAATCGGTGCTCCTTTTGGAGTCCACCGCCCTGGGCGGGCAGATCACCGCCTCTGCACGCATCGAAAACTTTCCCGGCCTTTACGGTATCAGCGGCGTAGAATACGCCGACCGCCTTGCCGAGCAGGTGTATACCTTCGGCGGCGAGATCGAGCCGGTGGAGGTTTCCGAGGTGCAAAAAATCGAAAACGGCTTTCGGGTGCTGACCACCGACGAGGACGTGTATGAGGGCAGATCCCTCATCATTGCCGGCGGCGCGGCTCACCGCCATTTGGGGCTCCCCCGCGAGGAGGAGCTGGCGGGCATCTCCTATTGCGCGGTTTGCGACGGCGCTTTCTATAAGAATAAGGAAGTGGCGGTCGTGGGCGGCGGAAATGCGGCGGTGCAGTCTGCCCTTTCGCTGGCGGAGCTTTGCAGTAAGGTGACGCTGATCCATCGCAGAGATGAATTCCGCAGTGAGCCGGTTCTGCTGGAGCGGCTGAAAAAAATGTCGAACGTAGAGCTGTGCACCAAGGCTGTCGTTACCGAGCTGCTCGGCGACGGTGAATTAGAGGCGGTGCGGCTGAATATTGACGGCGAGACTGCCGAATTGCGGCTGGATGGTTTATTTATTGCCGTTGGTCAGCAGCCTGCCAACGAGCCTTTTAAGGCCCTTGTGGACTTGGACGAAGGCGGCTATATTGTGGCAGGGGAGGATTGTCTCACCAAAACCCGCGGTGTGTTTGCGGCGGGCGATTGCCGCTCCAAGGCGGTGCGCCAACTGGCAACTGCCGCAGGTGACGGCGCTGTTGCAGGTCTGGCAGCCGGAGCTTATCTGAATACTCTGTAATTTTAAAAAGAGCTTCCGATCGGAAGCTCTTTTTTGGTTAATAATCGGCTTTTTTAAGGAGGCGGGCGGGGCTTTGTTTCATGATCCGCCGAAAGGCGCGGCTGAAGCTTTGAGAGGAGGCGTAGCCCAGTAGCTCGCTGATCTCGGAGATGCTTTTGCCCTGCAGTAGGTGCTCTAATGCCTGCTGCATTTTGAGATAGTCGATGTAGTGCTTAAAGGTCTGGCCGGTCAGCGCATGAAACCGCTTGCTGAGGTGGGAGGGGGAATAGCCGATGGCGGCGGCAACCTCCGGAAGGGTCAGCGGTTGGGTC
>JAFQKO010000141.1 GCA_017396865.1 Clostridia bacterium
TCATCACCGGTGGAAATACCCTGACCGCCTGCAAAAACCTGCAGGGAGACGAGGTCGCCCTCGATCTTATTGACCTCGGCCAAGGATTTGCCGAAGCGGGTATTGATCTGCGCCAACTCATTATAGCGAACGCCGGTTGCACGAACGGTAATGACGTTACCGGTAATGGATTCGATTCGGTTAAATACTTTATTCATGCTTACTCACCGCCCTTCAATAACTGCTCGGCCTCAAGGCTCAAAGTGCCTTTGCCCTCTGCATAAAGGGCATCGATCTCGGCCTCGGCCGCCTTAAAGGCATCGCTTTCAAATTCGGTATAGTTCCAGTCGATAAACTTCTGACGCAAACGGTTGATAAAGCTGCGGGAATCGTCCTTATTCTCCAGCGCATAATCACTGCCCAGAATACGGACCAGCTTATCGACCACGTAGCGCTGGCGGGCGGTGCCGCAGTTTGCCTCAACGGCATCGAAGGAGTTTTGCTGCAGATAAACCGCATCCAGCATCTCTTTCTTCAAATAGATGATATAGTCGGAAAGGCTGGTACCCTCTTCGCCGACCACCTTCATCATCGAATCGATCTCTTCGCCCAGATGCAGGATCTTCTTGCAATAGTCGGACTTGGCGGGATCGATAACACACTGATACTTCGACCAGGAGATCATCGGGTCGATGGCGGGATATTTTCTCGCATCGGAACGCTCACGGGAGAGGCCGTGGAAGGCACCGACAACCTTCAAGGTTGCTTGGGTAACCGGCTCTTCAAAGTTACCGCCGGCGGGAGAAACGGTACCGCCGATGGTGACGGATCCGATGCTGCCGTCGAGCAAGCGTACGCGGCCTGCTCTTTCATAGAATGCCGCGATATAGGATTCCAGATAAGCGGGGAAGGCTTCCTCGCCAGGGATCTCCTCCAAACGGCCGGACATCTCACGCAGAGCCTGCGCCCAACGGGAGGTGGAATCCGCCAACAACAGAACATTCAAGCCCATCTGACGATAATACTCTGCCAACGTTACCGAGGTATAAACGGAAGCCTCACGGGCCGCAACCGGCATGGAGGAGGTATTACAGATAATGATGGTACGCTCCATCAGAGAACGGCCTGTTCTGGGGTCAATCAATTCGGGGAATTCGGTGATGGTTTCCACAACCTCACCCGCACGCTCACCGCAAGCGGCGATGATTACGATATCCACGTCGGCGTTCTTGGAGGTGGTATGCTGCAGAACGGTCTTGCCTGCTCCGAACGGACCGGGGATACAGTAGGTGCCGCCCTTGGCCACCGGGAAGAAGGAATCGATCAGGCGAACCTTGGTCTCCATCGTTTCGGAGGGCGCCAGCCGCTCGGCATAGCACTTCACCGCACGCTTGACCGGCCAGTTGAAGGACAGCGCAACGGGAACCTCCCGCCCACGCTCGTCGGTCAGCACCGCAACGGTTTCCTTTACGGTATATTCACCCTTTTCCACGATGGAGTTCAGGGTATAGCTCCCCAGCAGATGGAAGGGGACGAAGATCTTATGGGTGAAGGGGCCTTCGGGAACCGTACCGATCGACTCACCCGCTCGCAAGGTCGCGCCGACCTGCGCGGTGGGGGTGAATTCCCACTTCTTTTCGGCATTCAGACCGTCGGCGTAAACGCCGCGCTCCAAAAACCAGCCTGCCTGCTTGGCCAGCACCGGCAGGGGGTTCTGCAGACCGTCGTAGATCTGACCCAGCAGGCCGGGCCCGAGCTGAGCGGAGAGCATCTCGCCGCTGAATTCCACTTCGTCGCCACACTTGATGCCGCCGGTCATCTCATAGACCTGGATCTGCGCAATATTGCCGCGGATACGGATGACCTCGCTCTTGAGCGCGGTATCATCCACCTTCACGTAGCAAATTTCGTTCATGAAAACATGGCCGTTGAATTCAACCGACACCAGGTTTCCGTTAATGCTTACAGCCTTACCTATATTTTCGGTCATTGTATCGCCTCCAACTCCTCTCCATTCATAATGGAGCTGTAAATATTTTTATACGCGGCCGTACCCAGCGCCGCATCGAATCTCCTGCTCCGCAAAAGCAGCTTCAGCTTCAGCCCATAGAAGAACACCATATCCTCCGAAAAGGCATCGCTCGGGCGCAGCGCCTCCAGC
Source organism: Clostridia bacterium (assembly GCA_017396865.1). The sequence goes on from JAFQKO010000141.1 coordinate 2,141, forward strand.
GCCGCCATACGGTGGGCATCCAGAAACCGCTCGGCCTCCATGGGATTATCCAGCTCCACCGCCGCATTGGCCACACGGGTCAGCTCAACGGGCAGCAGGCGAAGCCCAAGCTCATAGGGCTTTTTCAGCTTATCCGCCCGCGCCTTGGCCATGGCCAACCGCAGATCCCGCTCCCCTTCGTTCCAGGCGCGGATCAGCGCCGAGGAGGTTTTCTCCGCCTCCTTGGAGGGCGCCAGCGTTAAGCGGCTCAGCTCACCCTGCGCCTTTTTACTGAGGAAGCGGGAGCAAAGCTCCAAAAAGCGCTCCTCGGTAATGGGAACAGGCATATTATCGCCCAGCCCGTCCAGCGCGGGGAGCTGGGACATCAAATAATATTCAGCCATCTTTATTCAGCCTCTTTCAAAAGCGCCGTTACCTTGGGGCTGAGGTAGTTGGAGAGCATCTCCACCACGGCCTCGGCGGAATAATCATAATAAACAGCGCCGTTATTGACTGCGATGCGGAATCCGCCGTCCAGATGGTCGTTTGCCTTGAGGGTAACGCCCTTGAGCATCTTATCCTTGATGCCCGCCATAACGGTCTCCTCCAGCTTTTTAAGATCTTCGGCGGTAAGGATCACCGAAAGATCCTCGGCATCGGGCTTGCCTGCCCAGCCCTCAACAGCCTTGATAATCAGCTTTGCAAAGTCCTCCGAAGAATAGGCAGCGGTTACGTTTTCTCCAATGATTGCTTTCAGCTCTCTTGCCACGCTCTCGCGGAAGGAGATCAGCAGGTTGCGGCCTGCCTGGCGAAGGGCATCCTCACCGGATCGTACCGTCTTTTCATTTTCGGCCTTGGCATTTTGCATCAGCTTTTCTGCCTCTGCCTTGGCCTCTGCAATAATCTTCTCGGCCTCTTCCTTTGCGGCCTTGACGATTGCTTCCGCTTTGCTTTCAGCCGCTTCAACACCGTCTTTTTTGATCTGATCGATCAACTCTTGCAGTTGCATTTCCATAAGGCTTTTTCTCCTCTTTTAAAAATCATTTTGGTTTTGCTATATAAATAATAAATTATTATACACTATATTATTGCCATTTTCAATATTTTTTTTGCCAAAATTAGGACTTGACAAACTTTATACTTCGTGTTACGATGTATTACACGAAGGGAGGTATTGGATGGATATTCAATTAAAGCGCGGGCTTTTGGAGGTATGCGTATTGGCAGCCATCAAAAGCGAGGACTCCTACGGCTATAAGATCATCAAGGATTTAAAGCCGTGTATCGAGCTTTCGGAATCGACGTTATATACGATCCTGAAGCGTTTGGAAGCCGCCGAAATGCTGACCGTTCGTACCGCCGAGCACGGCGGCAGGCTGCGAAAATACTATCACATCACCGAAGCCGGGCGCAAACGCATCGAGGATTTTAAAGATGAATGGAAGGAAATGATGTCCATTTACCAATTTGTTGCAAAGGAGGATGATCCCCATGAATAAAGAGCAATTTCTTGCAGAGCTTCAAAAGGGGCTCAGCGGATTGCCGCAAGCCGAGATCGACGATCGGCTGGCATTTTACGGTGAATTCATCGACGATCACGTTGAAGAGGGCATGACCGAGGAGGAAGCAGTTGCCGAGCTGGGCGGCACCGATCGGATCATTGCCCGAATTTTAGAAGAGATCCCGCTCCCCAAGCTGGTTCATAATCGGATCAAGCCGAAGCGGGCCTTGCAAGCATGGGAGATCGTTTTATTGATTTTGGGTTCTCCCATCTGGTTCTCCCTGTTGGTGGCTGCGTTCTCTGTTCTTTTGGCGGGATACGCCGTTATTTGGGCGATGATCCTCGCGATCTGGGCGGTGGAGGCCGCATTGATCGCCTCGGGCATCGGCGGCATTTTAGCTCTCATTCCCCTTTGGATGCAGGGGCACCCGCTGCCGGGGATTGCCATGCTCGGCGCAGGGCTTTTCTGCCTCGGAGCCGCCGTTTTTCTCTTTTTCGGCTGTCTGGCAGCCACCAAGGGCATCCTGCTGCTGACCAAAACGGTGGTTCTTTGGATTAAATCCCGCTTTGTCGGAAAGGAGGCGGCGAAATGAAAAGTTCAAAAAAACGTTGGCTGATCACCGCCGCCGTTCTGATGGGTGCGGGTGCACTGATCTTCCTCGGCGTTATGACCGCCTTGGGCTTTGACTTTATGAAGCTCAGCACCGTTGCCTTTGAGAACAACACCTATACGGTATCCGAGCCGTTCCAATCCATTACCATCGACGACCGCACAACCGATATCCGCATCCTGCCCTCCGAGGACGGAAGCTGCAAGCTGGTATGCCACGAGCAGCAAAAGCTCAAGCATCGCGCCACCGTTCAAAACGGCACACTGACCGTTGAAACGGTGGATACGCGGGCGTGGTACGACTATGTCGGCATGAATTTCAAGCGCGCAACCATGACGGTTTATCTGCCCCAAGAAAGCTACGCCCATTTAACGGTTCTCACCGCAACGGGCGACCTTTACCTTGCGGAGGGCTTCACCTTTGAAACCCTTAAGGTCATCGGTAATACCGGTGACGTGACCTGCCTTGCCGCGGTTACCCACAGCATCAACGCAGAGCTGGACACCGGCGATCTGCTGATCGACACCGATGCCGCGGTTGAAGCGGTATATTTGGAGACCGACACCGGCAATATCAGCCTAAAAAATCTGCGTTGCGAGCGGCTGAAAGCCTCCTCCGATACCGGAGAGCTGACCCTGACCAACGTGCTCTCTTCCGACTTCTTCACGCTGGAGACCGACACCGGCGACATCACCCTTGACCGATGCGATGCCGAGCGGATCCATGCGGAATCGGATACGGGCGATATTTGCGGCTCGCTGCTCACCGAAAAGCTCTTCATCGCCGAAAGCGATACGGGGCACGTTCGGGTACCGCAAACCAACGGCGGCGGAAGGTGTGAGCTGGAAACCGACACCGGCGATATTGAAATCAGAATCGCATAAAAAATTGCTCCGATTCACTTGGGTGAATCGGAGCAATTTTAATCTCGTTATTACTTTTTCTTTTTGAACAGACCGCCAATCCAGCCGCCGATGGTTTTTGCATCTTCAATCTGATTTGTAACGCGGTTATAGTCGTCATCGACTCCTGCCGCAATTCTGGCACGGCGATTGCGAGCAATCATCTCCTCTTCAGCTTCAACCATCACGGTATCGGCTGCATCCTTGGCGATATCCTTCAGCATATCCTCCTTGCTGTACATCTCGCTGTAGACCTGCTTGGAGTATGCTTTTTGCTCTGCCGTCATCTCCTGCGCAACGGGGGTACATCTTGAAACAAGCCCGTTAAATCGGTCGCTGAGCCCGTTTGCGGCGAACTTCGCCTCGAACTCTGCAGAATCGGCGCAGCATTCACCCAGCGCCGTGATCTCCTGCACAAAGGCATTCACCTCCGGCTGCACTGCATCGGGAACGGTTACGTATTTTGAAAAGAAATCCAATCGTGTATTAACACATTGCTGTACGATTGCATCCATATCAACGACTCCTTATTTTGCTTCCTTTACGCTACCGAGAATTTCCAGAACGTCGGCATCGGTCAGAGAGATCTCTTTATCGCCCACCTTCTGCCAAATTTCGGCCTGGAACTGGGCCCCGGTGGCCTCCTCCACGGCATAGAGAACAACCAGCGTGTTTTCATCTACCGTTGCGCTGAAGCCCTCCCAAGTGTAGGGGCCGGCCTTGATCGGCTCGATATCGACACCGTTTGAATAATAATCCTTGGTCATCTTGATCATCGTGACGTCTTTGCCGAAATAAGCAAACTTAATGTAGGGGTTGGTGAAAAGATCGATCTCGGATTCCGCATCCTTTGCGATCTGCAGCAAATCGGGCTTATCGGCATCCGGATTTTCCCCCAGCAGATCCTTAATCGGGAATGCCTTCCAGCCGGCGGGGACAGCGGCGCTGAAGTGGCCCACGTCGTAGACGGTGCTTTCTGCCTTTTCTTCGGAACCGGAAGACGACTCCTTGGAGCCATCCTCGGCCTTTTCATCGCTGCCGCAAGCTGCAAAGGTAAGCAGCATAACCATCGCCATCAATAATACCAATAATTTTTTCATATTCTTCTCCTCTCTGCTTCTTTTTATGACACGGAAACTTTCTTGACTATACCAAACCCATATGATATAATCATATTGTTTCATCTGAATTGTCAATTTGAGCGAAGCGAACTCTTCTTGATTCTATTATATATTTTTTAATTCGCATTGTCCCCACACTTCTTTTAAAAAAATGGGTGGTTTTCTTCAAAAAACGGGTGGGAAAACGGGTGGGATTCAATATTGGAGCGCATTTTATGAAAAAACTCTCTCTTATCAATTTTACGGCAATCTGCCTGCTGCTGCTCTCAGGCTGCGGTGTTGGCGAAAAATCGGCAAGCATGTCGATCATCTACGGCGTGATGGCGGTTCTGAGCCTGGGGCTTCTAATCGCATATATCTGCATTACGCGGCAGCGCAGCATCTGGTTTTTGCTGCTCTATTCCTCCATCTTCATCGTGAATCTGGGGTATTTTGTGCTCTCGATCTCCCGCACGCTGGAGGAGGCGTTGCTGGCCAATCGGATCGCCTATCTCGGCTCGGTTTTTCTGCCCATGGCGATGCTGATGATCATCCTCAACGTTTGCAAGCTGCGCTATAAAAAATGGCTGCCGCCCGTTCTGCTGGCGATCAATGCGATCGTATTCCTGATTGCCGCCTCCCCCGGCTATCTGGACATTTACTATAAAGAGGTGCAGTTGACCTTCGTCAACGGCGTAGCTGTTTTGGAAAAGACCTACGGCAGCTGGCACTTCATCTACCTCCTCTTCCTGCTGGCCTATTTTTTGACGATTATTATCACCATCGTACACGCCTTTTTGCGAAAAACAACCGCCTCCTATCTGAACGCCGCCATTCTGGCAGGCGCGGCGGGTATCAACATCGGCGTTTGGCTGCTGGAGCAGCTGGTGCGGGTGGATTTCGAATTTCTTTCGGTTTCCTATGTGATCAGCGGCTTCTTCCTGCTGGCGCTGAACCTGATCCTCCAAAGCCAAACGCCCGCAGCCGTTCCGCAGGAGGAGCCGACAACGCCCTCCGCAGCAGAAAATCTGCTTGCATTGCTGACCCCCACCGAGCGAACGGTATGCACCCTCTATTTTGAGGGCAAAAGCTCCCGCGAAATCATGAGCGAGCTTTGCATCACCGAAAACACCTTGAAATACCATAACCGTAACATTTACAGCAAGGCGGGGGTTTCCTCCCGTAAAGAGCTGCTCGCGCTGTATAAACCCGAATAAACAAAGAAGATTGTTTATTTATGGCACAAATCGTTCGTAAAGCCTCCTCCCTGTCCGACGAGCATCAACGCTACCGCAACCGTGCGGTTATCGGCGGAATTATCAGCGGTGCCATTATGAACGGTGAGCAGCGGCTCTCACCCGAAATCGTTAACCGCATTGCTCTGCTGCTCAATAATCAAACCCGCTGATTTTTACCAAATATAATAAAAGGCTTGCCTGAGTCTAATCTCGGCAAGCCTTATTTTTTTGAAAATTCTTGTTTTTTAATATTTCAGAAACATTTTGCAAAACATTTCAAAACATTACGGCGGTATACTATGCCTGCAAATCAACGAAAAGGAGCAACACAATGGAAAGCAACGATCAAATCTTTTTGGCACAAAAAATCCGTTCAAACTACGCAGAGCGCGAGCACACCGAGCTGGATGAGCTGAAGTCGGCCGACCGCAAGGCAACCCGACCCGCCTACCTCTTTGCCTACATCTTCGGCATCCTTGCCGCCCTGATCATGGGCAGCGGCATGAGCCTGGTGATGACCGACATCGGCCTCAAGCTCGGCATTCAAAACGGGATGGTACCCGGCATCATCATCGGCAGCATCGGACTGCTGATGGCACTGATCAACTATCCGATCTTCAAAAAATTTCTTGCCGCACGGCGCAAGAAATATGAGCACGTGATCTTCGCATTAAGCGATAATATTATTAAAGGAGAGAAAGAATAATGGGAGAATTTTTCAAAAACGCATTTAAGGATATGAAGGAGAACGCCAAGGCGCAGCACGAGGTTGACAAGGCAAACTACGCCGCCGTTAAGGCCGAATCCAAGGCACAATGGGAGGAAGCCAAGGCCATGCGTAACCCCGAAAAGCGCAAGGCAATGATGCAGGCCGAGCGGGATGAGCAGATCGCTGCCGCCAAGGAGCGGGAGGCTGCCGCCAACGAGCGCATCAAGAACGCAACCAAATAAAAAGCAAAGGCTTTTTTCAAAAAAGCCCTTTTTTTCTGAAAACAGAAACAAAACGGAAACATTTTTATGATATAATAATCAAAAAGGAGGCGGTTTGATGTTTAAAATATTGGTTTTAGAGGACGATCGGGAGCTCAACCGCACCGTTTGCACCTTTTTAAATCGCAGCGGCTACGAAGCCACCGGCTGCCTTGACGCAAACGAAGCCTATGATGCGCTTTATTCCGAGATCTTTGATCTGATCGTTTCAGATATCATGCTGCCCGACATCGACGGCTTTGAATTTGCTCAAAACGTGCGGGAGCTGAACAAGGAAATCCCCATCCTTTTTATGACCGCGCGGGACGACCTTGCCTCCAAGCAGCGAGGCTTTCGCATCGGGGTGGACGACTACATGGTAAAGCCCATTGACCTCGATGAGCTTTTTCTGCGGATCGGTGCGCTGCTGCGGCGGGCAAAGATCGCCGCCGGCCGCAAGCTGGAGATCGGCGCCTTCACCATGGATGCCGACGAGCACACCGCCTACCTCAACGGCGAGGAGATCGCTTTAACCAATCGGGAGTTCAGCATTCTTTATAAACTGCTCTCCTACCCCAAAAAAACCTTTACCCGCACTCAACTCATGGATGAATTCTGGGATGCGGGCACCGATACCGCACCGCGGGCGGTGGACGTATACATGACCAAGCTGCGCAGCAAGCTGGCAAGCTGCGATGATTTCGAGATCGTTACCGTACATGGCCTGGGCTATAAGGCGGTGATCAAATGAAGCGGCTCTTACAGGCGATCAACCACTACATCGTCTTTTTTCTGATGATCGCCTTTGTGATCACCTGCTGCACCATGCTGTTCGTCACCCTGCTGACCGATTCCTTAAACGTCACCCTGACCGATGAAAATCTGGCCGCAGCTGCCAAGCTGACCTTTTTGAACACGGCGCTTTTGGCCCTGCTTTTCACCGTGATCGACAGTATTCGCAGAAAATACACCGTAGAGCAGCCCGCCAAACACATTGTGGAGGCTGCCGAAAAGCTGATACACGGCGATTTTTCGGCGCGGGTTAAGCCCATCCGTCGCTTCGGGTCCGATGATTACTTTGCGGCGGTGATCGATTGCTTCAACCAGATGGCCGAGGAGCTGGGGAGCGTTGAGACCTTGCGCACCGATTTCATTGCCAACGTATCCCATGAGCTGAAAACACCCCTCGCCGTTATCCAAAACTACGGCACCCTTTTGCAAAGCCCCACTCTTTCGGAGCAGGAGCGGGCGGAATATGCCAAGGGAATCTCCGATACCTCCAAACGAATGGCCGAGATGGTAACCAACATCTTAAAACTCAATCGGCTGGAAAATCAGCAGATCTATCCCCAAGCAACCGAGTTTGATCTGGGCGAGCAGCTTTGCGAATGTCTTTTGCAATATGAAAACGTTTGGGAATGCAAGCAAATTGAAATTCAAACCGACCTTGCCGAGGACGTGCGGGTAAAAGCGGATGCCGAGCTGCTCACCTTGGTTTGGAACAATCTGCTCTCCAACGCCTTTAAATTCACCGAGGCGGGCGGCAGCGTATCCCTTACCCTTACCGCAACCGACCATCACGCCATCGTGCAGGTGAAAGATACGGGCTGCGGCATGAGCCCCGAGGTGGGCGCGCATATCTTCGAGAAATTTTATCAAGGGGATACCTCCCATGCCGCCTGCGGCAATGGATTGGGCCTTGCCCTGGTGAAGCGGGTGATCGGCATCCTGCAGGGTGAGATCCGCGTGGAAAGCGTTGTGGGAAAGGGCAGCACCTTCACCGTAAAGATTCGGAGGTGCCCATGATTCGGCATCTCATCTCTTCTCTGCCCCTGATCGCCAATCTGGCCTACGCCGGCTTTCATCTGCTTCTTTCCATTCTGAACCATACTGCATGGTTCGCCATTTTCGCCGTTTATTATTTCATCTTAGCCACCATGCGGCTCATCCTTCGCCCCCAAACCGATCGGCTCGGGGAATGGCGGCGAACGCGCACCTGCGCGGCGGTGCTTTTTCTGCTGCACTTTGTTCTGACAGCGGCGGTGCTGATGATCCTCTTTGTGGGGCGCAGCTTCCACTATCCGGGGCTGCTCATCTACTGCATGGCCACCTATTCCTTTGCCATGGCAACCCGCGCCATCATCAGCTTTGTTCGGGACCAAAAATTCAAAAGCCCGCGGGCAACCACCGCCAAGATCATCGCCTTGGCCGAAGCGCTCATCTCCATGCTGCCCTTGGAAACCGCCATGTTCAGTGCCTTCGGCGCAGAGATGCCGCTGCACCGCAAGCAGATTTTCATCGCTGCCACCGGCGCAGGCCTCAGCCTGATCCTGCTGGTGCTTTCGATCTACATGATCTGCCGATCCAACCAAGAAATCAAAAAGGAGAAACAACTACATGAAGCCTGATCAAACACCCTTCGCCTACACCTACTCCGCCGAGGAGGAGGCAGAAATCAAGCGAATTCGGGATAAATATACCACCCAAAAAAGTGAGCTGAGCAAGCTGGAGCAGCTGCGGCGGTTGGATGAAAGCGTTACGCAAAAGGCAACCTTATATTCTCTGGTCCCCGGCATCCTCGGTGCGCTGATTTTAGGCACCGGCATGAGCCTGATCCTCACCGACCTCGGCAGCTTTATGGGCACCGCCGCTTCGTTAATCGTCGGAATTCTGCTCGGACTTTTGGGGATGGTACCCATTGCGCTGGCCTATCCCATCTATCTTCGCACCGTGGAAAAGGAGCGGGAGCGGGTTGCCCCCAAAATTCTGCGGCTGACCGACGAGCTGATGCAATAAAAGAGGGCTTCCACCCTCTTTTTTTGTTGCAGTTTTCTGCGAAATATGGTATTATAAAAGCATAAATTTCCCATCGGAGGTAAAAATATGTCCATTTCTTTTAATCAGAAAACGCAGCAATTTCGGCTGACAACGCAAAACACCCTTTACGTTTTCGAGCTGGCCTACGGCAAGCTGATTCACCTATACTACGGCAAAAAGTTCGGCGCCGTGATCCCTGATTTTCGAGCCGACTACCCCAAGGCCATTGCCTTTGCTCCCTATCGCGAGTTCGAGTACCGCGAATTCGGCATGACCACTCTGCCGCAGGAATATTCCTATTTCGGCAGCGGTGATTTTCGCGCCACCGCCCTGCGCATCAAGAACGGCGATGGCAACGCGGTAACGGAATTCGACTACGTTTCTCACAAAATCCGCAAAGGGCGGGTAGAGATCCCCCGCCTGCCCCATGCCCGCGCCGATGAGCGCACCCAAACGCTGGAGATCACCCTGAAGGATCCCGTTTCCAACTGTGAATTACACCTTTATTATACCGTTTTTTATGACTGCGACGTCATTTCCCGCTATGCCTCCGTCACCAACCATAGTGGCGGCGACGTGGTGATCGAAAAGTGGATGAGCCTTGCGCTCGATTTGAAGGGCAATCAATACGACGTCATCTCCTTGGGCGGTGCCCACAATCAGGATCGCGCCGCCTATGAGCGCACCCCTGCATTTCGCGGCAATCTTTCCTTTGGCAGCCGCCGCGGCGCCTCCAGCCATCAGATGAACCCCTTTATGGCGGTTTGCGCCCGCAACGCCGATGAAAACCGCGGCGACGTATATGGCTTCAACCTCGTTTACAGCGGCAGCTTTCTCAATGAGGTGGAGGGTGATCTCACCAACTGCCTCCGCATCCAGACCGGCTTGGGCGGTGAAAACTTCAACTACCGCTTAAAGGACGGCGAGACGGTATTCTGCCCCGAGGCGGTGATGACCTATTCCGCCAAGGGCTTTGGCCCGATGAGCCGCAGCTTCCACCGCTTTGTCAACAACCACATTGTGCCCGAAAAAGCCAAGGAGACCCGCCCCATTGTCCTCAATTCCTGGGAAGCCTTCTATTTCGATATCGACGAGGATACTTTGGTCGATTTTTCCGCCGCAGCCGCCAAATGCGGCATGGACATGGTCATCATGGACGACGGCTGGTTTGGCGCCCGTATCAACGATAAAGCGGGCTTAGGCGATTGGTTTGTCAACCGCGACCGCTTCAAGGACGGACTTGCACCCTTCATCGACCGTGTGAAGGCCACGGGTGTGAAATTTGGCATCTGGATCGAGCCTGAAATGGTCAACCCCGACAGCGATCTTTACCGCGCCCATCCCGATTGGTGCATTCAATGCCCCAACCGTCCCCTCTCCCAATCCCGCAACCAATACGTTTTGGACATGGCCAACCCTGCGGTGATCGACTATCTGAAAAAAACCTTTGAGGAAACCTTCCGTGGGGCGTCCATCGACTATTTCAAATGGGACATGAACCGCCACATCTCCGAGCCCGGCTCTCCCTACCTGGCTGCCGCCGACCAAGGCTCCATGGAGTTCCGCTATATGCAAAACGTATACGACCTCTTCCATTGGTTTGAAGAGACCTACCCCGACGCCATGATTGAAAACTGCTCGGGCGGCGGCGGGCGCTACGACCTTGCCATGATGTCGGTCAGCTCCCAGATCTGGACCAGCGACAACACCAACGCCCGGATGCGCACCCTCATCCAATATTCCTCCATGCTGGCCTATCCCGCTTCGGTGATGAGCTGCCACGTTTCCGATCCCAAGGGAGATCTGCACGAGCTGGATCTCAAATACAAGGTCGCGGTAAACGGTATTCTTGGCTATGAATTTAACGTTCTCAACACGCCCGACGCAATCAAAGATGCGATCAGGAAGCAGGTGGCGGAATACCGCACCTATCGCCACCTGATCAAGGACGGCGCATACTATCGCCTCGCCTCCCCCTATGAGACCCCCATCTCTGCCTATTACTTCCAAAAGGGCGACGAGCTGCTGGTGACCGCCATTCTGACCGACGGCAAAGCGATCCTCGGTAAGCCCAAGAAATGCGAAAAGCTGGTGATCCGCACCGCCGACCCCAAGGCGACCTACCGCGACGCCCGCTCCGGCTTAACGGTGAGCGGCGAGACCCTCAAAAAAGGCTTGCCCATCGGCGAATTCGAGCCCGATGCCACCGGTTATGACGCCAAGCTTTGGCACTTTATCAAAGAGTAATCAAAAACGTCAGCAGGCTCATGCTTGCTGACGTTTTTGCATTTTCTTCCAGTTGATATAGCCATAAATGTCATTGAATAAAAACACCACGAAGCAGACGATTACCGAAAGATAAGAAAGCTCCTCCATTGCCGCCATCACCCATAAGACGATCAACACCACGTCGTTTGCCGCATAGGCCAGGGCAAACCACGGATTACGGCGAAAGGTAAGGTATGCGGCGATAAAGCTGGTGGTGACCGAGAGGGTGCTCGGCAGGAGATTCGCCGTACGGAACGCATCCAAGATAAAATAAAACGCAACGGTAACGGCAGCGGTAAGGGCAAGCATCCACCCAATTTCGCCCTTTTTCAGTTTTCCGACCGCAACCTCTGCCCTATTCCCCCGATAAGGATTTTTCAACCAAGAGATCAACGCAAACAGCGCCATCGGCGCGGTCATGCCGAGGTAGGTGATCATCTCGCCGTAATAGGCAAAGGAATAAGAAATGATCCCATACAGCGCGCTGAACACGATCATCAAAAGCTGGCCGAAGGGATTGCCCTTGGCATTAAAGATCAACGAGGTGACGCCGATCAGGGAGGCGGTCAGTGTCATATAGTTTTCGCGGTCAAAGCCAAAAAAGGCGATCAGGATCAACAATACCGAGCCGCTCCAAAGCGCCAGCTCCCGTTTTAAAAAATAATGCTTCATACGTTTACTCCAAAAAAATAAGCATCCGCTTTGCGCCTCTTCAAAGACCTAACGAAACGCAAACGAATGCTACCCGGTGGCAGAAATTTTTTGTTATGATAACATATTTTTTCGGAAAATGCAATCATTTTTCCCGCAAAACTATCATTCTTGCAAAATACGACATTTTATGATACACTATTAAGGAAAGATGAAAGGAGTGTTACCATGGAGAAACAAACTAAAATCATCGTCATGAAATGCCCCAGTTGCGGCGCCCCCTTAAAAGCGGAGAATACCACCGATCCCATCGGCTGTGTCTATTGCGGCAACACCGTTGTCCCCTCAGCCGATGCACCCAAGCAACCGGAAAAGGAAAGCTACAACAGCGGTGGTACCGTGCGATTAGAAGGCATTAAAACCCCATCTTCCGCACTCGCTTATATGGAGGACTTTTTTGAAGAATACGATTGGGAATCGTTTGTTCACATGCCGAATCTGACCATTCACGAGATCGATCGGTTGGTCAGCGGCATCAAGGTTACTTCTGCCGACGACAAGGTGACTTGGATCGCCTGTTTCCGCGCGCTCCACACACCTTATCTCCAAAAATTGATCGGCTGCAAGCAGCTGCTCACCACCCTGATTGAGGATCACAAAAACGAAGATCCGGACGCATACAGTAAATTTGACACCTATAAGCGCGTTTCTGTGCAGCTTATGAAAGCAAATATATCGCTGAAGGAAAGGCTTGAAAAATTCCTGAACAAGGCGATCAAATACGGCGCAACATCTGAGGAAATCACTGCCCTCCGCGCCGAGATTGCCCGCATCGATTCCCACGGAGCCTTGCCGCAATATGAAACCATCGAATCGATCCCCGAAATTGCGCATTTTGATGTGCAAAAAAATCAGGCCATTCTGCAAAGGCTGGCCGCCAAGGGCATTGACGGTGACGCGGAATTTCAAGTAGCCCGAGAGCTGCTCTCCAAGCGCGATCTGCGCGGTGCCATGGATATTCTATCCACCCTTGAGGGTTATAACGGCTCGAACAAGATTATTAAAAGAATTGATCGCTATTTCCGCGTATCGGACGTTCTGATTCTCAACAACACCCTCTACATCTTCAAAAAGAATGACGCCTATGAAAGCACCTCCTATGCGCTCCATCCCGCCGTTAACGGACGAATCGGCGAACAGCCGCTGATTGAAAACATTGCTTGCATCCTCGCCAACTATGCAAGCCTGCTTTACTATATTGACACCGATGGTCGGTTGATCTGCTATAATCTGAGAAAACTAAATGCAGACGTGCTTTCCAACGAAACCTTCGATGCCAATACCGCAGTGAAACAATCGGGCAAAAAACGCGTTTATCTGCAAACCAGAGTCGGCTACTCAAACAATAACAGCGCGCTTTATGAGCTGGATTTGAAAAGCGGCAAATTGCAGCAACTGGCATCCGAAATCCAAGCCATACTCTCCATTGACGGCGATAAACTGGCGCTCAGCATTCCTCGGCAGATCGCGGGTAACGAGCAGATTTGGTACGCCACGCAGGTCATTGATCTTTCCGCCCGCACCTCCACCATTCTGGCCAATTATCCTGTTATTCTGAATGGCTATATGGGAAATCGGGCCATCTACACCGTGGAAGCACCCAACGATAAGAATATGGATCTCTACATTCGAACGTTGGAAACAAATGCTCCCGCTCAGCTTCTGGAGAAAAATATCTATCGTTTCTGCAGTATCATCGCCGGCAAAATCTTTTATTACATCGGCAACAGCCGAAACCATACCTTGATCAGCATTGATCCGGACGGTTCCAATCGCCGAGAATGGTCGTTGTTCGTAGGCGAAATGCTGTTTGAGAAAAGCGGATGGATCTATTTTACCCGCCGCTTTGGCTACAACGCCGTTCTCTGCAAAGCCCGCATTGACGCCTCCGATTTCCAAATCATTGCAACCGACGTGGAGCGGTTTGTTGACATTAAAAACGGTTATCTCTATTACATTAACGATCTTTCAACTTTAATCAAGGTTCGGATGGACGGTTCCAATCTTCAAGAGCTTTGCGATTCGGTTGAAAAGGTCATCGACGTACAGGAGAATCAGATCATCTTTACCTCCTACGATGATCGAATCCTGCAATCAAACGGCGAGGATGAATTCGCCCATAAAACAACCAGTGTCAAATCCATCTACGCCGTGAATTTTACAGAGGGCGGAAAGCGCAAACTGGCATACAACATCAAGGACGCCAACGCCTATGATGAGAACACCGTTTATTTTTCTTCTGTGGAAACGGTCCCCTCCGAAGCCGAGGAAACACGCCAAATTGAAAGTCTTTATTGCATGGACGTAAAGAAAAATCAAACGCAAAAGCTCCTTGAACTCATTGTTGAGGAACGGGCACACTATGGATTTGCTATCGCTATGATTACTATGATTCTCCTATTCATCATCGGCGTTATAGGCTTTTCCGCAGAAAGTCCGGCTCTTGGTATTATTGGTATTCTGGGCGGTGTTCTCACCGCCGTTATCGGCGCCGCCATCAAGAGCAACAACGCAAAATCATCTTAACAAAAGATCTCGCAATGCATCAGCATTGCGAGATCTTTTTATTTTTTCAGCCTGCGCAGAACGGTTACCAGCGGAACGATCAGGGCTCCGCAGAAGAAGTTGCTGACACCGTGGATCATATCAAAGGGTAAGCCTGCGATGATCCACGCCACCATGCCGTTCCAATCCAGCCCGAAGGCCAGCGCCTGAAAGGGGGCGTACAGCGTACCGTACAAAAAGCCGTGCACCGCGCACAGCGCCATATAGACAAACGGCGCCAACCATTTGGGCATCTGCTTGGGCAGCAGCATCGCCGCGCCCCAAAGAAGGGTCCAAAGATAGAGATGGGGCACCCACCAGGTGGAAAAGCCGTTGAACAGCCCCAAAAGCAGGGTGTACAGATAGATGGGATAAAGGGCCTTGGCCCGATACACCACCGTCATGGCAATCACAAAAACGCCCAGCAGGTGAATATTCGGAAAAACGTCCATAACCACCTTGGAAGCATACATCATCGCTCCCAGCATTCCGAATATGGCGATCTCTTTTGCACGCAGCTTCATCGTTATTCGGCCTTAAAGGAATAGGTGGCGCCGGTTTCGATCTCGGTTACGTCCACACCGGTCATGCCGTATTCACCGTTAATGTAAAAGGCCCAATATTTACCGTCCTTATCATAATCGACGGTCACACCGTTGACGGTTTTAACGTAAAGACCGTACGGGCCGTCCTCGCCTTCGATAAGCTTATGCTCCATCAAGGCTTCACCGACCGTCTTTTTGTCGGTATGGATCTCGAAGGAGGTTTCCTTCCCCTCAAGGTCGGTTACGGTGAAGGTAAACACGGTTGCGCCCTTACCCAAAACGGTAACGTCGCCCGCCTCGGCCTCCTGCTTAGCCGACTCCTGCTTAGCCGACTCCTGATCGGCATTGACCTCGCCTTGAGGCGCCTCGGGGTTTTCCTTTTCGGTGTCTTTACTGCATCCGCTTGCCATCAGTGCCATAGCCGCAATCAGCACCACGCAAAGGAGCAAAGACAACCATCTTTTCAGATTCGTTGCTTTCATTTGCTTTTTCTCCTTTTAAAATATAATATAGTTCCCCTTTGCCCCATCGGCGCTCGCGATTCAAACGGGCAAGAGCTCTGCGCAAAAAGTATTTCGACTCGGTGCAAAAAATCAGCCGCCTTCTCAAGCCTTAAGGCTCAATGGCATGTCCCCGCTTTGCGGCAGCGGGTAAGGCGGATTTTAAAACGGCGCACCACACGGCGACGGGCTCGTGCAGGATTCCCACCTGCTTCCATTTCACGCATAGACACATTATAACATAATTTTACAAAAAGAATAGCCCCTTTTTTCGAAAAAGGGGCTATTTTTTATACCTTGAACTCTTCGGGGGCTTTGCCCTTGCCAAAGTGATGTAGGATCGCATCGGTGATGCGGGCGGCGGCATTACCGTCGCCATAGGGGTTGACGGCATGGGCCATCTTCTCGTAGGCGGCAGGATCCCGCAGCAGCTCATTGGCCATCGAAAGAATGACCTCGGTTTCCACGCCCGCCATCTTGACGGTGCCGTATTCCACCGCTTCGGGGCGCTCGGTTTCGGTACGCAGCACCAAAACAGGCTTACCCAACGCGGGGGCTTCCTCCTGCAGGCCGCCGCTATCGGTCATCACCATATAGCAGCGATCCATCAGGTTATGCATATCAAACACGTCGATCGGCTCGATCAGATGGATCCGATCAACACCGCCGAGGATCTCATTGGCCACCTCCCGCACAGCAGGATTCAGATGAACGGGATAGACCACCTGCACGTCGGGGTTTTGCTCCACCATCTGCCGAATGGCGGTGCAGATTCTGCGCAGCGGCTCGCCAAGGTTTTCTCGGCGATGGGCGGTAACCAGCACCAATCTGCCCTGTTCCAAATTCAGTTCGTTGAGCGCGGGCTCACGGAACACGTAGTCCTTTTGAACGGTCATCTTCAGGGCGTCGATCACCGTATTACCCGTTACGTAGATCTTACCGACGGTTGCCTCCCGTTCCAGATTCTTGCGATTGGAATCGGTGGGCGAAAAATGCAGATCGGCTACGCGACCGATCAGGCAGCGGTTCATCTCCTCGGGATAGGGAGAATATTTATCAAAGGTACGCAGACCCGCCTCCACGTGGCCCACCGAAACGCCGGCATAAAAGCCCGCCAGCGCGCCCGCAAAGGCGGTGGTGGTATCACCGTGAACCAGGATCAGATCGGGCTTTTGCTCCTTAAAGAGTTGCTCCATGCCCTCCAGCACACCGGAGGTGATGGTGGTAATGGTTTGGCGGGGCTTCATGATATCCAGATCGAAATCGGCCTGCACGTCGAAGGCCTTCAGCACCTGACGCAGCATTTCACGATGCTGGCCGGAAAGGCATACGATGCTTTCGATCTCGGGGCAGTTTTCCAGCGCCTTCACAACCGGCACCATCTTGATCGCCTCGGGGCGGGTGCCGAAGAAGGACATTACCTTAATTTTGCTCATCCTTCAGCTCCTCCTTCTCATGCTTTTTTTCCTTTACGTAAAGAACTACCGCACCGATAATAAAGAGCAGGAATGCGATTGCAATGGTAACCGCCACCTTAATAAAGCTATCGGAGGTAAGCAAAACGGCGCATAATCCCAGCAGCGCGGAAACGCAATAAAGGATCGCTACCGCCTGCCGCTGAGAAAAGCCCAGCGCAATCAGCTTATGGTGCAGATGGGATTTATCGGCCTTCATCGGAGAATGGCCGGTAAGGATACGGCGAATGGCCGCAAACAGCAGATCATAGATCGGCAGCAGGAACAGCAGGAAGGGTACAAAGAACGCCACGATCGCATAGGCCTTGAACAATCCGACAATGGAAAGGCAGGCCAGCATATAGCCGATAAACATAGCACCGGTATCGCCCATAAAGATGGAGGCGGGGTTGAAGTTATAGGGCAAAAAGCCCATGCAGGCACCCGCCAGTGCAGCGGCAATGATCGCCACCTGCGGCGCTTGCAGCAGGATCAGGATCGCGGTAACGCTGATGGTCATAATGGAGGAAACGCCGCAGGCAAGCCCGTCCAGACCGTCGATGATATTCACGGCATTGAGGATCGCCAGCAGCCAGATAAAGCTGATGGCCACCGACCAGCCGTAGGAAAGCTCGATATAGGCACTTTCGCCGAAGAAATTGGGGAACCGCTCGATGCGAATGCCGCAGAAAACGGGGAACGCCACCGCCACCAGCTGAACGAAAAACTTTTTAATGGGGTGCAGCGCCAGCACGTCGTCGGCCATCCCCAGCGCAACGATGACCACTGCGCCCATCAGGATGCCATACACCTCCAGATTGATAAAATCGAAGGTAAACACCATAGCGCTGACGAAAAAGCCGAGGAAGATCGCCAGCCCGCCCAACCGCGGGATGGGCTTTTTATGCATCCGTCGGTTATCCTTCGGAACGTCGATCGCGCCGATTTTCTTTGCTACACGCTTGGCAAACGGCGTGCACAGGAAGCTGACCAAGGCGGCCAGAAACCATGCGCAGAACATCAAAAGATAGTCAAATCGAGTCATAGGTTATCTCCCAACAAAGCCGATCCGTTCATGCACCCGAGCAAGGGTCTTGGAGGCGATCTTCCGCGCCTGCGCTGCGCTCTCGGTATAAACCTTACGCAGATAGGCGGGATCGGCCATCAGCTGATAATAGCGCTCCTGCAGCGGAGTCAGCTCGGCGATGATCGATTCGGCAACGGCGGTCTTGAAGGTGCCGTAGCCCTGACCCTCGAACTGCTTCACGGCATCCTCAATGGTAACGCCGGTCATGGCACTATAGATGGTCAAGAGGTTATTCATACCGTGGCGTCCCTCTTCGAAGGCGATACGGTTTTCGGAATCGGTGACCGCGCTCTTACATTTCTTCAAAATCTTGGCAGGCTCATCGATGATGCTGATATAGCTCTTGGGGTTGGGATCGGATTTGCTCATCTTCTTATCCGGCTGGGTGAGGCTCATGACCTTGGCACCCACCGAGGGAATATACCCTTCGGGCACGGTAAAGAGCTCGGGGAAGATGCCGTTCATACGGTTGGCAATATTTCTTGCCAGCTCCAGGTGCTGCTTCTGATCCACGCCGACGGGGACCAGATCGGTATCGTAAAGCAGAATATCCGCCGCCATCAAAACGGGGTAATCAAAGAGGCCTGCATTGATATTATCGGCATACCGCTTGGATTTATCCTTAAATTGGGTCATGCGGGAGAGCTCACCGAACATGGTATAGCAGTTGAGAATCCAAGAAAGCTCGCAATGCTCGGGTACGTGGCTCTGAATAAAGATCAGGTTCTTTTCGGGATCGACACCGCTGGCAATGATCATAGCCAGCGTGGAGAGGATCCGCTCATTGAGCTCCTTGGGGTCCTGACGGACGGTAATAGCATGGAGATCAACCACCGAGAAGATACCCTTGCCCTGATCGCTGACCTTGCTCCAGTTGCGTACCGCACCGA
This sequence comes from Clostridia bacterium, assembly GCA_017396865.1. The sequence continues at coordinate 21,257 of JAFQKO010000141.1, forward strand.
TATAGTTGCCCAAGGTGATGATGCCGCTGGGCTGAATGCCGCTAAAGATTGTCTTTTCCATATATATTCCTCTTTTCGTTGAAATCTTAATGAAATTTTATATTTAAATTATTTTACCACAAATAAAACGACTTGACAACCTTTAAAATAAATTATATTATATTACTTGCTGAAAATATATCTTTTTAAGGAGAGTATGATAGATGACAGTCAGAACAAGATTTGCACCCAGCCCCACCGGCTATATGCACGTGGGCAATCTGCGCACCGCGCTCTACACCTATCTCATCGCCAAGCAGAACGACGGTAAGTTCATTCTGCGGATCGAGGATACCGATCAGGAGCGGTACGTGGAAGGTGCGGTTGACCTGATCTACCGCACCATGAAGGAGACCGGCATGAATTGGGACGAGGGTCCCGACGTAGGCGGTGATTACGGCCCCTACATCCAGAGCGAGCGCCGCGGCCTTTACATGGAATATGCAAAAATGCTGGTAGAAAAGGGCGCCGCCTACTATTGCTTCTGCGATAAGGAGCGGTTGGACGAGCTCAAGCTGATCCATTCCATTTCCAAGGTACCCCATAAGTACGACGGCCACTGCCGCAACCTTTCCAAGGAGGAGATCGAGGAAAAGCTGGCAGCGGGCGTACCCTTTGTTATCCGCCAGAAGATCCCCACCGAGGGAAGCACCACCTTCCAAGACGAGATCTACGGCGAGATCACCGTGGACAACAGCGAGCTGGACGATCAGATCCTCGTGAAGACCGACGGTCTGCCCACCTACAACTTTGCAAACGTGGTGGACGATCACCTGATGAACATCACCCACGTGGTACGCGGCAAGGAGTATCTCTCCTCCGCGCCCAAGTATAACCTGCTTTACGAAGCCTTCGGCTGGGAGATTCCCAAGTATATCCACTGCGCCCCCGTTATGAAGGATGCCCAGAACAAGCTTTCCAAGCGCAACGGTGACGCTTCCTATGAAGACCTCATCAAGAAGGGCTACCTGAAGGACGCCGTGATCAACTACATTGCTCTGCTGGGCTGGGCGCCCAAGAGCGAGCAGGAAAAATTCACGCTGGAGGAGCTGATCAAGGAGTTTGATATTGCAGGTATCTCCAAATCCCCCGCCATCTTCGATAATGAAAAGCTGGCATGGCTCAACGGTGAATATATCAAGGCGCTGCCCGCCGAGGAATTCCTCGCCATGGCAATGCCCTTCATCCAAGAGTCCGTGAAGCGCACCGACGTGGATTTTGCCTCCCTTGCCGCGCTGCTGCAGGGTCGCTGCCAGATCCTCAACGAGATCCCCGAGATGATCGACTTCATCGATGCGCTGCCCGAATACGACATCGCCCTCTACACCCACAAGAAGATGAAGACCAACCCCGAGAATTCCTTGGAGTCCCTCAAGGCCATCCTGCCCGTTTTGGAGGCGGTAACCGATTGGACCCAAGAGAATATCCACACTGCCCTCTTTGACCTGATCGCCAAGTTAGAGGTGAAGAACGGCCTGATCCTTTGGCCGCTCCGTACCGCCCTTTCCGGCAAGCAGTTCACCCCCGGTGGCGGTGTTGAGCTGGCCTATCTGCTGGGCAAAGAGGAGACCCTTGCCCGTATCCAAAAGGGCATTGAAAAGCTTTCCTAAAAACGTATACTGCCTGCGCGGGGCATAAAACGCGCGGTCTGTCGAAACTGTTCCTGATCCGGACCTTAAACACATACTAAGGAGATAAAAAATGAATAAAAAACTCAACGTCGGCGGTCTGACAACCGCCGGCATCATTGCTGCGTTTTACGTAGTATTGACCCTTCCCTTTGGTCAGATCGCCTTCGGCCCCATCCAATTTCGGTTGGCGGAGCTGCTGACGCTGCTGCCCTTCTTCACCCCTTGGGCAATCCCCGGGGTAACGATCGGCTGCCTGACCTCTAACCTGCTTTTTTCCACCCCTTGGGACGCCCTTTTCGGCACCCTCGCCACCCTGATCGCCGCTTGGTTCACCTATAAGAGCAAGCATATGATCGTTGCCGCAATTTGGCCGATTCTTTTCAACGGCCTGATCATCGGCACCATGCTCACCTATCTGCTCGTCGGGCAGTTTGGCTGGGTTGCATGGCTGACCATGGTGGGTGAGGTAACCGCCAGCGAATTCGTTGTTTGCTTTGTGCTGGGCCTTCCATTTATGCAGCTGATCCGAAAAAAGCGATTCTTTAAACGAAAATAAAAATTTTAGGAGGAATTCAAAATGTTCTGTAATGTCTGCGGAAAGCAACTTCCCGACGGTTCTAAGTTCTGCGGCGCCTGCGGCGCTTCGCTGGAGGGAGTACCCCAAGCGGCAGCTCCCATGCCCGAGCCGACCGTCCCCACCCCCGAGTACAACGTACCGACTGCGGCCTCTTCCATGCCCGCCGCACCGAGCTATGCGGCGCCTGCTTATAATGAGCCTGCCTATTCCGCGCCTGCGCCCGAGTACAACGCGCCTGCGCCCGAGTACAACGCGCCTGCGCCCGAGTACAACGCGCCTGCGCCCGAGTACAACGCGCCCGCGCCCGAGTACAACGCGCCTGCGCAGCCGAGCTACGTTCCCACCACCGACTACAGCTATCTCTACGGCAGTTCAAGCAAAAGTGCTGTGCCCGTAAGCGGCATCCTGACCATCCTGATCGGTATTTTCGGCCTTATCTACGCCATTTTCTGGACGGTCTCCTTCAGCGACAGAAACGGATTTGAATCCCTTCAGTACATTGACAAAATTATCGATCAAGGTGCATGGGATTTCATTGTTTTTCTGCTTCATATGATCGTTTGCTACGTATTCGGTATCACCTCGCTGATCTCCGGCATCCTGCTGCTCAAAAGTCCCGAAAAATCAGCCCTCGGTTCTACCTTGAGCTTCGGTATCATCGAGCTGATTCTCTCGATCTGGATGCTGATCACCGCCGCCGATCAATACGGCTCCTATTTCGGAGATGTTGTCGGTCAAAACGTCATGGAAATGATCATTCCGCTGATCTTTGCGGTTCTGCTGTTCGTGCTCGGCATTGTCAAGCACGTTGTTGCAAGCAAAAACTAAACAAAAAATTGCGCGTCGTTTGACGCGCAATTTTTTATTCTTTTTCATAGATCAGCAGCATAAATTCGGTTCGCACCGCGAGGGTATCGAGCGCCTCCAGCTTGGCACGATCCTGCGGAGAGGTGCGGTAATAATAGGGGGTCATCTGAAAAAGGGTTCGGATCTCTTCCTTGCTTTTCAGAGTGATCACCGCCGAAACGGGCACCCGCTCGATCAGCCGCATCCCCTCCAGCTCCTCCCGCTCGGGGCGGTTGGGAATGGGCGTTTCATACACCGCCTGCTTCAGCTCCCAAAGATGCTTCTCCTGCGGCACGGCGCGAAACAGCTTACCGCCCTTTTTTAACACACGGGCATATTCCTGATCCGCCAGCGGCGAAAAGAAGTTGATCACCCCGTCGGCGCTTTTTTCAGCCATCGGCAGATCATAGCAGCTCGCCACCGCGAGGTGCAAAAAGCCCTCCCGCTTGGCCGCCCACTTCAGCGCCTCTTTAGAAATATCGAATCCGACCACCTTGCGGTCGGTCAACCCCTCGGTATACCACCCTTCGCCACAGCCGGCATCGGCGATTACGGCATTTTTTGCGGTGTAAAAATACACTTTTTTCTGCAAAGCCGCCTTTAAAGGGGCATAATAGCCCTTTTCGAGGAAATCACGGCGGGCGGTGATCATGGCGCGGTCGTCGCCGTGGTTACGGCTTGAGGAGCGCTGGCTTTGGAGCAGATTCACATAGCCTTGCTTGGCCAGATCATAGCAATGTCCCTTCCGGCAACGATAGGTCTTTTCGTCCCGTGATAAGAATTCTTTACAAACGGGGCAGCAAAGAAGACTCATATGCCGCCTCCGATCTTTTTCAACACCAGCGGCTGCAGCGCAGGCTTTTCCGCGCCGATTTTGAGCGCACCGAGATACTGCGTTTCAGCGGCCTCAAAGGCGGCGGTGGCCGTATACAGCGTTGCGATCGGCTCACCCTGCTCCACCGCATCACCGGTCTTTTTAAGCATGGTAATACCCGCGGCAAAATCAATGGTATCTTCTTTTGTGGCACGCCCTGCACCCAGCAGCATGGCAGCGATGCCGATCCGCTCGGCATCCATTTGTTGAATATAGCCGCTCTCAGGTGCGCAAACCGTATAGGTTTTCACCGCACGCTCTGCGCCGAAGGCCGCCAAATCGCCGCCTTGGGCGGTGATCCATTCTTCAAATTTTTGATAGGCGATCCCGCTATCCAAGGCGGCGGTCGCCTTTTCCATCGCCTCCTCAGCACTCCAGCCGTTGCAAAGGGAAAGCATTTCGCTTGCCAAGGCTAAGCAAACCTCCCGCAGATCAGCGGGGCCCTTGCCCTTCAAAACAGCGATGGCTTCCTCCACCTCGGCCGCATTGCCGATCACCTGCCCCAGCGGCAGATCCATATTGGTGATCAATGCAGAGACACGGCGGCCGCAGGCGGTGCCGATCCGCACCATCTCCTCGGCCAGCCGAATGGAATCCTCGGCAGTTTTCATAAAGGCACCGCTGCCGGTTTTGACGTCCAAAACGATGGATTTCGCCCCTGCCGCCAGCTTTTTACTCATAATGCTGGAGGCGATCAGAGGAATGGAGTCCACCGTTGCGGTTACGTCCCGCAGGGCATAGAGCTTCTTATCGGCGGGCGCTAAATTGCCGCTCTGACCCGCCACTACAATGCCAACCCTTTGCGCCTGTGCCATGAAATCGGCGGCAGAAAGGGTTGTTTGATAGCCGGGGATGGATTCCAGCTTATCCACCGTGCCGCCGGTATGCCCCAGACCACGGCCGCTCATCTTGGCAACCTTGCCGCCAAGGGCGGCCACCAACGGTGCAACGATGAGGGAGGTTTTATCCCCCACCCCGCCGGTACTATGCTTATCAACGGTGGCCTTTCCCAATACGGAAAGATCTACCTGATCGCCGCTTTCCGCCATGGCGGCGGTGAGGGCAGCGGTTTCTTCACGGCTCATGCCCTGAAAGCAGACCGCCATCGCCCAGGCAGACATCTGATAATCGGGAATTTCCCCGTTGGTATAGCCCTCGATCAAAAACCGAAGCTCCTCTGCGCTGAGCGCCTCGCCCCGTTTTTTCTTTTCAATCAAATCGACTGCCCGCATTTTAGCCCTCCAGATTCTTAGCCCCAAATCCCAGCGGCAACAGATCCGCCAAGGAATAGGTCTTTACCGTCTGCTCATTTCCCAAAACGATCTTAAATTCTTCTGCCTTGCAGAATTCTGCCATCACCTGACGGCAGATCCCGCAGGGCGCAACGCAGGGATCGGCCGCTGCTCCCTTCCCGCCTGCAATCGCAACAGCAGAAAACTCCCGTGCCCCTGCGCTGACCGCAGCCGAAAAAGCCGCCCGCTCGGCGCAGATGGTGGCGGGATAGGATGCATTCTCGATATTACTGCCGCAGAACACTCGCCCGTCTGAGCAGAGCAACGCCGCCCCCACCCGAAACGCCGAGTAGGGAGCATACGCATTTCCTCGCGCCTGCAACGCAAGGTTCAAAAGTTCACGATCGGTCATAAATAAACCTCATTTTAACAATTAGTGTAAATTTACACCGTAAATTTCGGCGATTTTAGCGCCGATTTCGGTGAAACTCGAGAGCGTTCCCAGATTTTCGCTCATTAATTGCTTGCCGTAGATCAAAAGGGGGATATACTCGCGGGTATGATCGGTGCTCTGATCGGCGGGATCGCAACCGTGGTCGGCGGTGATAAACAGCCGATCCTCCTCCCCCATCGCCTCCATGAAAGAGGGTAGCCATGCATCAAAGGCGCTCAAGGCGGCGGCATAGCCGTCCACGTCCTGACGATGACCGTAGAGCATATCAAAATCGACTAAATTCACAAAAACGAAGCCGTCGAATGGCTCCTTTGCCAGCGCAAGCGCCGCCTTCATCCCCTCGGCATTTCCGTGGGTAGGAATGGAGCGGTCGATGCCACGGCCCGCAAAAATATCGGAGATCTTCCCCACCGAGACGCTATGCACCCCCGCCGCCTGCAGACGATCCAGCAAGGTCTCCTTGGGAGGAGCGAGGGAGAAATCCCGCCGATTGGCGGTACGGGTATAGTTGCCGCTCTCCCCGATAAAGGGGCGGGCGATCACCCGACCGACGCCCCAATCGCCTTGGAGAATTTCCCGCGCAGCCCGACAAATAGCATACAGTTCATCCAAGGGAATGACTTCCTCATGGGCGGCAATCTGAAAGACGCTATCCGCCGAGGTATAAACGATCAGCTTGCCCGTTTGCACCATTTCATCGCCGTAGTCGGCAATGACCTGTGTGCCCGAATAGGGCTGATTGCAAAGCACGCCCCGCCCCACTTTTTCCGAAAAAGCCTGCAACAGCTCCTCGGGAAAGCCCTGCGGAAAGGTAGGCAGAGGCCGCTCCGAGACGACGCCCGCCAGTTCCCAATGGCCAACGGTGGTATCCTTACCGCGAGAACGCTCCGCGGCGCGTCCATAAGAGGCCAAGGGTTGTGCTGTATCGCCGATAAACTCCAAACCCTCAATCTTCCCCAAGCCAAGCTTGCGAAGGGTCGGAACGGAAAATTTCGCGCTTTTGGAGATGCTTTTGAGGGTATGCGCTCCCGCATCTCCGAATTCTGCCGCATCGGGCAGAGCGCCTGCGCCGACGCTATCCAATACAATTAAAAACGTTTTCATTTTGCTATCGCCGTCCGTAATGCCAATTCCATCATATCGGTGAAGGAGCTTTGCCGCTGCTCGGCGGTGGTAGCCTCCCCCGTTACAAGGGAATCAGAGATGGTGCAGATCGCCAGCGCCCGCTTTCCCGCTTTGGCAGCGTTCATATAGAGGGCAGCCGCTTCCATTTCGACAGCCATAACCCCCATTTTGCCCCATGCCATGGTATCCCCCTCGCCCGCATCATAGAAGGTATCGGAGGAGAGCAGATTACCCACGTGATAGGAAAGTCCCATCGCTTCTGCCTCTTTTACGCATTTTTGCAGCAGCGAAAAATCGGCAATGGGCGCAAAATTGCCCCGCAGATGATACTGCGCACCATAAGCAGAGTTGGTGCAGGCTGCCTGGCCCATCACGATATCCCGCAGCTTGAGGTCGGAGCGCAGAGCGCCCGCCGAGCCGACCCGCAGGATCTGCTCTACCCCAAAAAAGTTGAACAGCTCATAGCTATAGATGCCGATGGAGGGCATTCCCATGCCGCTGGCCATCACGCTGATCTTTTCACCTTGGTAGCTGCCGGTATAGCCCTGCACCCCGCGCACGTTATTGATCAGCTCGGCATTTTGCAGAAAGTTTTTTGCGATAAATTCAGAACGCAACGGATCGCCCGGCATCAATACGGTCTTGCCGAAATCCTCGGGCTTGGCGTTAATATGCGGTGTCGGATAATTGGCCATTGGA
>JAFQKO010000142.1 GCA_017396865.1 Clostridia bacterium
ATTTCACCAGCAAGGTTTTGATGTTATTGCCGCTTTTGGCATCGGCAATGGCTTCGTTGATCTGCTCCACCGTATATTTGGCGCCGAGCTTTTCAATCAGCGGATGGAGATCGGGATTGGCCGCCAAAAAGGCGAGATATCGCTCCACGTCGCAGACGCAATATTGGGAAGAGCCGATGATATGAAGGGCCTTAAAGGTGATCATCTGGGGCTGGATCTCAATGCCGCCCGAGGCGCTGTATTGACCGGGGATCAGGTAAACGCCGCGATTACGCAAGATCTCCATCCCCTGCAAAACCGCCTGCGGTGCGCCGGAAGCCTCAAAGCAAAGATCCACGCCAAGACCGCCGTTTTCTTTTTGCAACGCCTCGGTAACGGCCTGCGTTCCCTCGCGGGTGAGGTTCCATACCCGATCGGCGCCCAGCTTCATCGCCAGCTCCTCCCGCTTGGGATTTTCCCCCGCGGTGATGGCATAGACCGTTTTGACGCCCATCCGCTTGAGATACAGCACCGCAAAGACACCGACGGGCCCCAGACCCTGCACCACCGCCACGTTGACGTTGGAAAGGTCGACCCCCGCCTGTTCAGCCAGGCGGCAGGCATGCACCGCGGTGGGGCCGGGGCAGGCAAAGGTGGCGGCAACGGTGGGATCGATACCGCTCGGAATTTTGATCAGGTTGGTCAGCGGGGTGTAGTTCATCTCGGCATAGCCGCCGTAGAGATAGGGAGCAACCTCGATGCTTCCGCCGTTGGTGACCTGCATATGAACGCAGTTGGCATCGTCGCCGTTTTTGCAAAGGATACATTCCCCGCAGGGAACGGCGATATCGGCGATGACCGCATCCCCGATCTGCAGACCGAATTTTTCGGCCTCCGCTCGGTCGGCCTCCACCAGCCGCCCGACAAATTCATGCCCGATCACCGACGGCGCTCCCACGGCGAGCTTGCCGTTGTGCATATGCAGATCGGTGCCGCAGATGCCGCTGGCGATCAGCTCCATCCGTCCATAGCCTGCGGGGCATTTCGTAACTTCAAATTCGCGCACCTCAAACTCCTTGTGGGCGCCCATAAAGACTGCTGCTTTTGCTTTCATCCTATCAATTCCTTTCATATTTGTTGGGTACGGTTGAGGATATCCTGCTGAACCGCCCGATCGAGGGTGACGTAAAAGGCCGAAAAGCCCGATACCCGCACCACCAGATTCCGATACTGCTCGGGGTGATCCATCGCCTTTTGCAGGATCTCGCGGGAGGTGGCGTTGATCTGCAGCTCCTGCCCGCCCTGCCTGAAATAGACGCGGATCAGCGCCATCAGATTTTTGCGCATCCCATCGGTAAACATAACGGGCGAATACTTCTGATTGACCACGCTCCCGCAAGCCACCTTGGTGTAGTCGGGCAAAGAAACGCTGTTGAGGGTGGCGGTGGGGCCTTTCACGTCCCGTCCGTAGGTGGGGGAGGCGGCATCGGAGAGGGGCTCGCCCCGCTTTCTGCCGTCGGGGGTGGCGTTGATCCGTTCCCCTGCGGAGATGTTGCTGACGTTGGCCGCCGCCGCAATGTAGAACCCGCCGCCGTCGCGGGTCTTATATTGCTTGAACTGTTCGCTCAAAAAATCGATAAACCAGACGGCATACCGATCGACAAACTCCTCGTTGTTGCCGTATTTGGGGGCGGCACACAACGCATGATACAGAGCCTCATAGCCCTCGAAATTCGCGTTCAGCGCATCCCGCAGCTCGCCGAGGCTTGCCGCCCGATCGGTAAAGACCACCTTTTCGATGGCGGCCAGAGAATCCGCCACCGTTCCGATCCCCATCAAAGCGGCGCCGTGCACCGAGGGGTACTTACTGCCGCCGTTGTTGATATCCAGCCCGCGGCCGATGCAGTCATGGCAGAAGCAGGATAAAAAGGGCTCGGGGAATCGGGCTTGGTTGATGGCGCTGTTTTTATGGTTGAAGGCGGCGCAATATTCCGCCACTCCGTAGGCAAGCTGCTGCTCAAAGGCGGCCATGAACGCCTGCATGGAGGTGATCTTTGCAAGATCGCCCGTATCGAGCCCCACGCTGCCGTTG
>JAFQKO010000143.1 GCA_017396865.1 Clostridia bacterium
CATCACCCCGCAGGCATACGTCGACAATATTGCCGGCGAGATCAAGCGGATCTGGGACCTAATGAACACCACCTATGACCGTTTCATCCGCACCACCGATCCGATGCACGAAAAGAAGATCCAACAGATCTTCACCAAGCTTTACAATCAGGGCGACATTTACAAGAGCGAATACGAAGGAATGTATTGCACCCCTTGCGAATCCTTCTTCACCGAATCTCAGCTTGTTGACGGCAAATGCCCCGACTGCGGCAGAGAGGTGCATCCTGCCAAGGAGGAGGCCTACTTCTTCAAGCTTTCCAAATACGCAAAGCAGCTGGAGGAGCACATCGAGAGCCATCCCGAGTTCATCTGGCCGCCCGCCCGCAAAAACGAAATGATCAACAATTTCATCAAGCCGGGTCTGCAGGATCTCTGCGTTTCCAGAACCTCCTTCAACTGGGGGATCCCCGTTGAATTCGATCCCGGCCACGTTGTTTACGTTTGGATCGATGCCCTTTCCAACTACATCACCTTTGCAGGCTACGATCCCGAGGGCAACCACACCGAGGAATACAAACAATTCTGGCCTGCCGACCTGCATTTGATCGGTAAGGACATCGTTCGTTTCCACACCATCTACTGGCCCTGCATCCTGATGGCGCTGGGCGAGGAGCTGCCCAAGCAGGTATTCGGCCATCCCTGGCTGATCATGAGCGACGGCAAGATGAGTAAATCCAAAGGCAACGTCCTTTACGCCGACGATCTGGTGGATCTCTTCGGCGTGGACGCCGTTCGCTATTTCGTTCTGCATGAGATCCCCTATGCTAACGACGGCATCATCTCCTACGAGCTGATGATGGAGCGGATCAATGCCGACCTTGCCAATATCCTCGGCAACCTGGTCAACCGCACCGTTTCGATGACCAACAAATATTTCGGCGGCGAGATCCGCCCCATCGGCGAAGAGACCGACATCGACCGCGACCTCAAGGCCGTTGCCGCAGAGGTGCCTGCCTTGGTGGAAAAGCACATGGACGATCTGCACATTGCCGACGCCATCGACGATATCTTCACCCTGCTCCGCCGCGCCAACAAATACGTGGACGAGACCGAGCCCTGGATCCTCGGCAAGCCTGAGGGGGATCATGCCCGCCTGGCCACCGTGCTCTATAACCTTTTGGAGTGCATCCGCATCGGCGCCACCCTCTTAAAGCCCTTCATGCCCGAGACTGCCGAAAAGATCTTCGCACAGATCGGAGTCGGCGATCAGTCTTTGGAGGATGCCAAGGTATTCGGCAAGCTGGCGATCGGCGGCCACGTAGGCAAGCCTGAGATCCTCTTTGCCAGAATCGATATCCCCAAGAAGCTGGAGGAGATCAAGGCCGCCAAAGAGGCAGCCGCACCCAAGAAGGTTGAAAAGAAAAAGGAAGAAAAGAAGCCCGAGGGCATTGCCATCATCTCCATTGATGATTTTGCCAAGGTTGCTCTCCGCGTAGCTGAGATCAAGACCTGCGAGCCGCTCCCCAAGAGCGATAAGCTGCTGATCATGACGGTGGACAATGGCAAGGGCATCAAGCAGGTGCTCTCCGGTATCGCCCAATACTACAAGCCCGAGGAGCTGATCGGCAAGAAGGTCATCCTGGTGGATAACCTCGCCCCCGCCAAGCTGCGCGGCACCTTAAGCGAAGGGATGCTGCTGGCCGCCGACGCAGGCGACAAGGTGAAGGTCATCTTTGTAGACGGCGACCTGCCCGCAGGAGCGACCATCCGATGATCGACGTTCATACCCATTTGGACGATGCGCAGTTTGATGCGGATCGCAACGAATTAATCGAACAAATGAAAGAGGCGGGCCTTGCCCGCCTCATCAATTCCGGCAGCAGCCACGCCTCCTGCCGCCGCGCCCTACAACTTGCCAAGGAGCATGACTTTATCTACTGCTCCATCGGCATCTACCCCCACGACACCATGGAGCTGGAGCAAAACGGCACCGCCGAGCTGGAGCAGATGCTCCAAGCGGAAAAGGTGGTAGCAGTCGGCGAGATCGGGCTGGACTACTATTACGACGACGTCCCCCGCGAGATCCAGAAAAAATGGCTGCACCGCCAATTGGAATTGGCAGAAAAATACCGTCTGCCGGTGGTGATCCATTGCCGCGATGCCATGCGGGATACGCTGGAGATCCTCCGCGCCCACCCCGCCGTGCACGGCATCTTCCATTGTTACAGCGGGTCGGTGGAATCGTTGCAGGAGGTGCTGAAGCTGGGCTACTCCATCTCGCTGGGCGGGGTTGTCACCTTTAAAAACGCAAGGGTCGCCAAGGAAGTTGCGACGGCGGTGCCTGCCGATCGCCTGATGCTGGAGACCGATGCGCCCTACCTCGCCCCCGTTCCCTACCGAGGCAAGCGCAATTCCTCCCTCTACCTCCCCGCCACCGCAGCAGAAATTGCCGCCCTGCGCGGCACGACCCCCGAGGAGATTGAACGCATCACCGACGAGAATGCAACAAGAATGTTTTTTAGGAGAGCAAAATAAACATGTCAAAAAATATTATCTCGCCCGAGCAGATGGCATTGACTATCTTCAAAACCGCAACACTCAATATGCGTAATTTTCAAGCACATTGCAATAAAAAAGGCTATACTTTCTTCCAAGATGTCAACATTGAAAAAGTCCAGCTCTATTCTTTGCTTTTTTCTTATAATTTTATGACAACTGTTTTATCCAAAAAATATTCCCCTTCTGTTCTTGACGAGGTCCTTGAACCTGCTTATAGTATCATAGAAGAAATCTTCCCCCATATTGGAAAAGAAAAGCTAAACAACTTATTAAAGAAGATTAAAAGATTATCTCTTCCCCTCTTTATTTCTCCCAATTATTCCATATCATTATCCAAAGTATTTCTCTCGTTCACTACTGATTCAAAAAAATATCTAGACGATAGTTCCATCATCATGGATGTTGCTATCGAATTGACAGCATGGATGAAATACAGTGAATTTATTATAAAAGAATATAAAATCAAAAAAGCAAGGAAATCTCTTTGGAAACACAGTATCCACGAAAAGCAATTAGCTGAACACCTTGCTGCTTTTATCCGTTTGAGTGCAAAAGAATTCTATGAACACTGTATTCACGAAGAAAAATATGATGATCACTATTCTTTTGGACTCGAAAGGCTTCTCTACTTTTCTTATTTTTATCAATTTTCATTTATCAAGAATTCTCTATCAAATAGCTTTTCAGAATCCACGGCCAAAAGAGTCTCCAATCATATTAAAGATTCGCTTCACCGCTCCATAAACACCATTATTGGAGAAAAAGAAACAATTGAATCTAAAACAAGATTCCTTCAAATAAATCAATCAAGTTCACCAACTATAGATTCAGTTACCAAAACCGCTTCATCTTTCATTTATGGAGTCAATGAAGTTGATGACGATCTATATGAAGACGATCCAGAACTTATCACAGATATCGCCATTGAACTATTAACTTGGAAAATGCAAAGTGAATTTTTGGTAAAAGAATATGAACATTACAGCGTCCTGTAAACCAAATATTTTCTTTTCCTTTTATTAACCCCAAAACGAGCAGAAATCTCTGCTCGTTTCTTTATAGATCATAAAAAGGACGCAGATTTTGCCGCCCTGCGCGGCACGACCCCCGAGGAGATTGAACGCATCACTGACGAAAATGCAACGAGAATGTTTTTCTCATAAAAAACTTCTGCGGGCCTTTTTCATTCAAGGAGATCGTGAGTAATGACGCAAAAAGAACTTTATCAAATCGCAAAGGAGCAATCGGCGCTGGAGTTGGGCTGCACTGCAAAGGACTTTGAAACAGGCGGTGTTTTCGAAGCCGTTACCCATCCGAAGGCACGAAAATACCTGAAGCTGCCCTTTGATTTCCAGCTTGTTTACTACGGAGGTAAGGCGGTGATTTCCGCCAAGCGAGAGCTGCACAGCCTTGCCGCCGACTATCTGGAAAAATATCCCGATTATCGGGGCTTTCAGACCCCTGCCCTCAACGAGCTTTCCGACGCCCTGCGCCCCTATGGGTTGGCGCCGCGGCACATGGCCGAGTATTTCCTGCCCGATCCCGCAGGAATCCCCGATCTTCCCTGCCCCTTTGAAACCCGCCTGCTGACTCAGCCGGATTTCAAAGACCTATACTTGCCGGAATGGAGCAACGCTCTCTGCGCCGACCGCGCCCATCTGGATGTGCTGGGGGTCGGGGCCTACGACAACGGCAGATTGATTGGCTTTGCCGCCTGCTCGGCTGACGGCGAGGAGATGTGGCAGATCGGCATCGACGTCCTGCCGGAATACCGCCGCCAAGGGATTGCCTCTGCCCTGACCGCGCGGCTGGCCAAGGAGATCCTTGCTCACGATAAGGTACCCTTTTACTGTGCCGCCTGGTCAAACGTCCCTTCGGCGCGCAACGCCATCAAAAGCGGCTTCCGACCCGCCTGGGTCGAACTGACCGCCAAACCAACCGCATAAAAACTGCTGCTTTGGAAAATCCAAAGCAGCAGTTCATTATTTCTTTCTTGCGCCGATGGCGGTTTCGGTATTTTGAAGCAAGGTCAACAGCGAGGTAGCAAAGACGGAATACTTCTCGCGGATGGCGTTTTCATCCATCGCGGGCAGCTCCTTGATCGCCTGCAGGCGGCGGCGGATGGAAACCTCCAAATTCTTCATGGCGGCATCGGCCATCAGGTCGGCAACGTCGTGCTCCGCACCAAAGAAGGTTTGAGGATTTTCGCCGTTGGCATCATAAAGGGTACGGTACATTCTGGCAACGCTGATCTCGAGATACATCGAAACGTCGTTGATGAGCTCCTTATCGCCGATGGTACCAAGAAGATCCTCTACCACGGTGACGGAATTGCAGATCAGTTTTTTATTCAGCACAGGAAGCAGGCTGCCCTTGCCGCGGTTGCCCTGCCCTGCCGCATCCTCATCGGGGACTTCGTCCAAGGTGATGGGCGAGCCGTTCTTCTCCAGCGAACGACCCAGCAGATAATCCACGGAAACACCGTAGAAATCGGCGGCACGCACCAAAAAGAGCAGGCCGCACTCACGGATTCCCTTCTCATAATGGGAAAGCAACGCCTGAGAGATCCCCAGCGCCTCCGCTACCTTTTTTTGAGAATAGCCCGCTTCCTTCCGCAGATGGGTCAGGATACGGGGAAAATCCGAGATTGCCATGCTTTGTTCCTCCAGCAGTTTTGTGTACCTTTTTATTATACCGAAAGTATTAACCAAAGTCAAGAAATTTGACGGAAGTTGCTAAAGTTTGGCAATTCTGCCTAAATTGTTAAAATCGTTCAAAACAGCTATACTTTTTTGAATTTATGTGGTATAATATTACCAACGAAGATCCAAAAAGGGTCTTGAATTTAACCAAAGGAGTTGACCTCAATGAAAACAACGTACGTGACCAAGAAGCTGAATCTTTCCGAAAAAGAAAAGCAAACCATCGAGAAAAAGATTTTGAAGCTGAATAAATTTTTCACCGATGATGCAGCCGCCATCCTCACCTTCACGGTTGTTCGGGAGGAGGTCACCGTTGAGATCACCATCAAGGATCGCGGCCTCCTCTTCCGCGGCGAGCGCACCGCGATCGACAAAATGATGGCTATTGACGAAATCATCGATCTGCTGATCCGTCAGGTTCGCAAGAATAAGACCCGCCTTTCCAAAGCCCTCTACGCAGAAGAGCCTGAATTTGAAGCTTGGGACGAGGGCGAGGACGAGCTGGACTTGGTGAAAACCAAAGAAGTATTCCTGCGGCCGATGAGCTTAGACGAGGCGATCATGCAGATGAATCTTTTGGATCACAACTTCTTTATGTTTTTGGATAGCGACACCGAGCGGATCGGCGTCGTATACCGCCGCAAGGACGGCAAATACGGTCTGATTCGCAGCGAGAACTGATTATAACCATAAAAATACGGGATGCGAAAGCATCCCGTATTTTACGTTACATTAATTCCGCCATATCAAAACCGCTCAAAAGTGGTGAGATTTTGTTCAACTTGAGTGACGGCGTATGTCGATACGCCGAACGAAAGTTGGACGAAAGATTGCCGCTTTTTCGTTACATTAATTCCGCCATATCAAAACCGCTCAAAAGTGGTGAGATTTTGTTCAACTTGAGTGACGGCGTATGTCGATACGCCGAACGAAAGTTGGACGGAAGATTGCCGCTTTTCAGCGGTTTTTATTTATAGAGAGGGCCGTAATTGGCACAAGCTCTATAATCTGCACCCTCTGCATCCTCGGTGCCGAACGCACTCCAGGCATGGGGACGGAAGATCTTTTCCTTCGCCACGTTGTGCATATTCACGGGGATCCGCAGCATGGCGGCCAGGGTGATCAGGTCGGCGCCGACGTGGCCGTAGACGGTAACGCCGTGGTTGGCGCCCCAGTTGGCCATCACGCTGTAAACGTCGGTAAAGGCACCCTCACCGGTCAGGTTGGGAGCAAACCAGGTGGTGGGCCAAGAGGGATCGGTGCGGGGATCGATGGTCTTATGGATGGTATCGGGCAGGTCGACGGTATAGCCCTCAGCGATCTGCATGACGGGGCCGATGCCGTCTACCATATTGATACGCAGCATGGTTACGGGCATTTCGGCACGGCAACGGAAGTGGCTGGAGAAACCGCCGCCACGGAAATACTCATAGTTGGCGCGGCACCAATCGGTTGCCTCGAGGCAGGCCTTAACATCCTGCTCGGTCATCTCCCAGAAGGGCTTCATGCAGCCCTCGCCCGCTTCGTTCTTGGCGGCACCGCTGCCATCCAATGCGGTAGCGCCGCTATTGATGAGGTGGATAAAGCCGTTGGCAGCCTTACCCTCGGGCTTCATACCGGTAACACGCTCGGTCGCCTCGGGGCTCCAATAGGTACGAACGTCATGGAAGCAGGGAGCAGACTTGGTAACCAAAGAGCCCAGCAGCATCGAAACGCCGTTGAGGGTATCGTTCTCGGTGGCGAAGGCGGTAGGCGCCTTGGTGCCGTTCCAATCGAAGGTGGAGGCCATGATCGCCTCGGTGAAGTCGGCATTGGGCAGCCAGTCGGTCCACTGACGCTGACCTTGGAAGCCGCCTGCAACGGCATTCTTACCCAGCGCCTCCTCATGCCAGCCCAGCTCGTCCAGCTTGGTGTTGCCGTAGAGGATATCCTTTACGATGATGGTCATTTTGGCGATAAATTCCCAATCCTTATCGGCGGGAACGACCTTGGAGCGGCGGATGATCTCGGGCAGATCCTTGCCCTCGTTGACATCAAAGCCTTCCTTGCAGTTGGCCTTGATCCAGGCCAGCGCCTTTTCATATTCTTCGGGATCGTAGATCCCGAGGGTGACGCGGCGAACGACCTCGGTCATATCCACCCACTCGGGGCGAATGCCGAGATACTTACGGAAGAAATCGTCGTTGCAATAGCTGCCTGCAATCCCCATCGCCACGCCGCCGATATTAACGTAGGACTTATTCTTCATCCAACCAACGCTGACGGCGCAGTTGGCAAACCGCAGGATCTTCTCGGCTACGTCGGCGGGAACGGAGCGGTCGCTCATATCCTGCACGTCATGGCCATAGATCGAGAATGCGGGCAGACCCTTCTGGGCAAAGGCGGCCATAACGGCGGCCAGATAAACAGCGCCGGGGCGCTCGGTACCGTTAAAGCCCCAAACAGCCTTAATGGTAGAAGGATCCATATCAAAGGTCTCGGAGCCATAGCACCAGCAGGGGGTAACCGACAGGGTTGCAACGATATTCTCGGTTGCAAACTGCTCGGCACAGCGGGCGGCTTCTGCACCACCACCGATGGTGGTGTCGCTGATGACACACCGGACGGGGGTGCCGTCGGGATACTTCACATTGGCCTCGATCAGGTTTTTAGCGGCTTCTGCCAGACCCATGGTCTGGGCTTCCAGCCCCTCACGTACGCCGCCCCAGCGGCCGTCAATACAGGGTCTGATTCCGATTTTGGGATAAAGCATGGGATTAGTCCTCCTTTTTATGTAATAATTTGTCGTCGGGATTGAATACTTTATAGCCGGGATGGCGGCCGGTGATGCGATAGTAGCTGCGCAGATCGATCAGTTTTTGGATGTTTTCGTTGCTGATATCGACGCTGCCGCCCAGGATCACCGCATTGATGGTGATCTTCGCCCAAAGCTCCAGGCTTTCCATCCGATAGAAGGCGGTCAGCACATCGCTGCCGACAGCCAGTGCACCATGGTTTTCCAGCAGCATTACGTCGTGCTCCTCCAGATAGGGCTCGATGGCGGCGGGAACCTCGGCGGTGGAGGGGGTGCCATAAGGCGTAAGGGGAACGGCGCCGATGGCGGCTACGTCCTCGATCATATTATACATATCCATCGGCTTATGGGCAACGGCGAAGCCGGTGGCTGCAGGGGGATGGGCATGGATCACACCAAACACGTCGTCGCGCTTTTCATAGCATTTGAGATGCATTTTGATCTCGCTGGAGGGACGATATCCCTCGGCAGCCTCGATCACCTCGCCCTGCGGGTTAAGCAATACCAGCTTTTCAGGGGTGATGAATGCCTTACTGATGCCGGTGGGGGTGGCTAAAATATTTCCGTCGGGCAGCTTGACGCTGACGTTGCCGTCGTTAGCGGCGACCCAGCCCAACTGCCACATCTTTTGGCAAACCTCGCAGATTTGCTCTTTAACCGTTTGCAGATTCATTGACTTTCTCCTTCATCTGTGTTATTCTAATTGTATTATAAAACACTTTTTCTGTCAAAGCTTGCGTTATTATAGTATAAAAATAGGAGAAAATTCACTTTTATGAATTACAGCCGCTTATACGAAAACGAAAAACGGGGAACCAGCGAATTTCCCCTTGAATTTTACCATCTGACCCAAGAGCATCCCCGCTATCAAATGACCTTTCATTGGCATTTGGACTATGAGCTGATCTACGTACGGGAGGGGCAATTCGCCCTGACGTTGGATGGGCGGGTACATTTACTGACAGCCGGGGATGCCGCGTGGATCAGCGAAGGGCTGATCCACGGCGGTTTTCCCGAAAGCTGCGTTTATGAATGCCTGGTCTACGATCTGCACGCGCTGACCAACAACACCCCGCTTTGCGCACGCAGTGCGGCGGTTTTTACCGCTGATCCCCGCAGCCATGCCACCGTTTTTAAGGCCGGCAGCGCGGAAGCGGACTTAATCCGCACCATCTTTGACACCGAGCGAAGCGCAGGCTACGAATGGACGCTGATCGGGTTGATCTGGCAACTGATCGGACAACTGATGCAGCGGGAGGCGGCCGAGCCGCTGCCCCACGCACGGCAGGTGAAGCAGCTCAAAAGCGTGCTTTCCTACATTCGCAAGCATTACGACGAGCCCATTACGCTGGAGACCCTTGCGCAAACAGCGGGGATGGCACCACGCTATTTCTGCCGTGCTTTTGCCGCCATGACGGGGAAAACGCCTATCGCCTACCTCAACTATTACCGCATCGAGCAGGCGGGCGAGCGTCTGCTGCTGACCGATGAGCGAATTACCGATATTGCCTTTTCCTGCGGCTTTAACGATGCGGGCTATTTTACCAAAGCCTTTACCAAGCAAAAGGGACTCTCCCCCTCCCGCTACCGAAAAGAAACACAGAATTAAAAAGTGGCTGTAAAAAACTTGCGAGTTTTTTACAGCCACTTTAATTAGTCGCGGTTGGTACCTGCGCCCATGACCTCACCGGTCACAACGTCCAGATAAATGTAGATATTAACGTTTGCTTCCTTTTCATCCGCCAGCTTGACCATCCAAAGCAGAGGATCTGCCTTGAAATCGTAGCGGTCGCTTTCCCAATCGGGCTTCCAATAGGGATCATAGGTGCTCTCGATGCGAATCAGCTCCACGTCGGCCGTTCCTTTGGCGGTAGCAACGTAGGTGCGCGCCTGATCGTAATCATAGCGAGCCTTTTGGGATTCCTTCAACGCCAGCTCCAATGCCTCGGCACGGGTCAGCACGTCGGTAAAGGTCTTGCCGCCGTCCTCGGTTACTTGGCAACCGTTTTCAGTCTCCTTAAATCCGTCGTTGATCACCGAAAGGGTCTGGTTGGCAGGCAGCGCAGGGCTGTACCAATGGATGCCGCTTTCATCGGCATCGCTCTGATCGGGACGAATGTAGTTGACACCGATCGCGGTATAGCTGAGGAACTGATAGGTCTTACCATCGAACATCAGCCGCACCTTAAATACGTTCCGCTGAGATCCAATCTTGGGATCGGCAGGATCGGTATCACGCATCTGCACGTCGTATACGTTATCACGGATGAAGATCGGATCTCCCTCCATGTAGAACTTACTGCCATCGTTTTGAACGGGGTTCAGGATATAGGCATCAGATTCTTCATCATAGCTATCGATACCGTCGTGATTGACCAGCGTGGGGAAATGCGACGTAATATAGGTGTCAACGATCTCCGCAGGGATCACATAGCCCTTATCGGTTTTATACTGCTCCAGCTCGGTACGTACCTTGCTGCCGCCGGAATAAAAACCATAGTGCAGGAAGTAGGGCAGCGCCTGCTTATAGGGGATCCGCTCGCCTTCCGCATAGTCTGCGGTAGGACCGCTGATCGAAAAGGCGCCAAGCAGCTCCGTTGCAACAGAGCGGTTCAGCTCGGTTACGGTAAAGGTATCTGTCAGCTTGGGGTACGCTTCAGACTCGGAAGAGCAGCCCGAAAGGAGCAATACCAAGATGCAGGTAATTGCTACAAGGATTTTTTTAGTCATTCAATCATCACCACTTTCTTTCCCTCTATTCTATCATATCTTTTTATAAAATTCAAGGGAATTTGCGATGATTAAACAGAAGCGACCGTTCCGATGAAAATCGGCAGATTGGTGCGGGCATCAAGAATGAAATAAACGAAGGGACGATCCAGGATGACGTCGCGTACCTCATCGGGCATCACAGCCGCCGATTCGTCCATCGCCACCGAGGTGACAGCGGCGGCGCGGGTACCGATCTCATTGACCTCAATGTAGGTCTTGTGCAACACCTCGCTGATGGCAAGCCCCGCATTGCTCATGCGCCCGAAATCGGCATTGCCGAAGGCGGTGGGCATCCCCATTGCTTTAAGCACTTCGTTGAGTGAGAGATCAAAATCGTTGGTAAACTGCGGTAAGCCTGCATTCACGGTACAATACGTGCCGTTTTCAAAGCAAGCCGACAAAGACTCCGCCGTAAGGCCTTCGAGAAATTCCGCAAGGCTCTCCCCCTCCTGCGGCATCAACGCCGCAAAGGAATAGGCGCCCGCATAGTACTTCATAAATCCAACCGCATTGCCATGCTCCAGATAGGTGGTTTCCTGCGAATACATCATCTGCGCCGTTTGCTCGGTTCCGTCGGCGGCATGGAAGGATGCTTCTCGGATCATATGATCGTAGTAGATATCTGCCCATTGGGCATCAAAGGCCAACGCATTGATCAAATAAACCATCGTTTCTGCATTGATCTGCTCCAATAGCTTGGGGATCATTCCATCCGTCTCCTCCCCTACCCAACGATTGATGTCCGCCACGGTGGTATCATCGAAGGGGGCCTGATAAAAATCAGCGCCGTAATAGTTCAAGGTCTGCTGCAGAAAATCACCCTTCACGGTGAAGCCGTCCCGATACCAGATGGAATTGGCAACCGAAAACTTCGCTCGCTCGGATGAGGGCAAATTTTGCAGCCATTGATAGAGATAACCGTTCAGCTCCTCCTCGGTATAGCCGCCCAATACCGCCAGCATCTCCTCGGCGGTTGCACCGTTGGCACCGTTGGCGGTCATCGCCAGCGCCAGCACCACCGAAAGGGGCGAGAGCAACAGATCCTCTGCACCCTTCTCTGCCGCCACCTGCTGCAGCAGCTTCAGCGAAAAGCCCATCTGGCCTGCCAAAAAGGCGGCATCAATTTCCTTGCCCTCCACCGCTTGAGCCGTCAATGCGGCGGTCAGATCCACCGCTTCCAAGGTGGGCTGCTCCGAAACGGGCGGCTTATCCTGCCCCGGCAAAGCCGTTGATTCCTCTTTCTTCGAACAACCAAATAATGAGAAAACCAGCAGAATGATCATCAACCCGGCGATTTTTCTTTTCATAGCCTTTAACCTCCAAAAATACTTCTATCCTTTATACGAATAAGAACGCAAAAATGTTGCAGATTTTTCCAAAAAATATCACCGACCCCAAAAGATCGGTGATTATCATCTTTACTTGTTCATTTCCTTTGCTATCAGAATCAAACGATCCATTTTCTCATTATCCCAGTCTTTTACAATGCCAAACAATTCATCTTCCTTCGCATTATAACAAGGCTCAAAGCAAATGAACTTATACGGATCAATTTTCAAATACTCACAAATCGAAAAAAACTGTGTCATGGACGGATAACAGCGGCAGGTTTCGATGTTATAAATGTAGTTTTTGGTCATCCCCAACTCCAGGCTCATCTTCTCCTGCGATACACCTTTTTCCAGGCGTAATTGTTGTAAACGTTTACTAAATACTTTAGCCGGCATTGTAACCACTCTCCAACATTTGTTTTTTTATAATTCTATCACACTATACCAATAAAATCAATATCCCCCATTTCGTTTGGGGTATCCGGCATTTCACTCCGAGCTTCAGCACCCCATTTCATTTGGGGTACGCTGCATTTCACTCCGAGATTCGGCACCCCATTTCATTTGGGGTACGCTGCATTTCACTCCGAGATTCAGCACCCCATTTCATTTGGGGTATAGCAGCATTTTATCCTGAGGCTCCTGCACCCCATTTCATTTGGGGTACGCTGCATTTCACTCCGAAGTTCAGCACCCCATTTCATTTGGGGTGTAGCAACATTTCATTCCAAGGCTCCTACACCCCATTTCATTTGGGGTACGCTGCATTTCATCCCGAGGATCCTACACCCCATTTCATTTGGGGTACGCTGCATTTCACTCCGAG
>JAFQKO010000144.1 GCA_017396865.1 Clostridia bacterium
ATTTATTGCAAAATAAAAAGAATCTGCTACAATGAAAGTATACATGGAAAGTTCGATTTTTTCAAGGAGGAAAACCATGAAAATCAAGAAAATAGGCGAATCTAAGATCATTATGAGCAATCCGATGAGCCGCCATCAATACTTTGCATGGCCCTCGGTGGCACGGCTGCAAAACGGCAAGATTGCGGTGGTGGCTTCGGGCTATCGCTTGAGCCATATTTGTCCGTTTGGGAAAACGGTTATCTCTTATAGCGAGGACGAGGGCGAAAGCTATACCATCCCCGCGCCGGTGATTGATACCCCGCTGGACGACCGCGACGGCGGCATCGCCACCTTCGGGGAAAAGGGCGTGATCGTAACCTCCTTTAATAATTCGGTTGCGTTCCAGCAAAGAGCGCGGGAGCATTATGCCGGCCGTAGTTATGATGGATATCGCGCGGCCTATCTGGATACCGTTCGCCCCGAGGAGGAAGAAAAATATCTCGGCATCACCTTCCGCATCAGTGCGGATTGCGGCGTTACCTTCGGCGAACTGCATAAGAGCGAGGTGACCTCGCCGCACGGTCCGCTGGAACTGCCCGACGGCAGCCTGCTTTGGGTCGGTCGTGTTTATCGCTCTCCCGAACTGGCTGAGCCTGTGGATCGGATCGAAGCCCATAAGCTTTATCCCGACGGTAAAATGGAATTTGTCGGTGCCATCGAGAATATTGAGGACCATGGCGAGCAGGCGCTCTCCTGCGAGCCCCATGCCATCCGTTTGAAGGACGGTCGTATTCTCACCCATATCCGTGTGCAGAAAAAGGGCGAGCATCGGATGTTTACCCTCTATCAAAGCATTTCCGAGGATGAGGGCAAAACCTGGAGCAAGCCCGAGATGATTTTGGATCGCTTGGGCGGTGCGCCTGCCCATCTTTATTATCATTCCTCGGGTGCGCTGATCTCGGTCTACGGCTACCGCGAGCAGCCCTACGGCATTAAGGCGATGATCAGCATGGACGACGGTGCGACCTGGGATGTGGATCACGTTCTCTTTGAGACCGATATCAGCGACGATATCGGCTATCCTGCCACCGTAGAATTGAAGGACGGCAGCCTGCTGACGGTCTTTTACAGCCGCATTAAGGAGGAGGGCCCCGCTGTCATCATGCAGCAGAAATGGAGCATTGAGGAATGATGAAATTTGAAGGAATTATGCCCGCCTTGGTCACCCCGCTGACCACCGATGAGCGGATCAACGTTCCTGTTTTGCGGGAGCTTTTGGCGTATTTTATCGAAAAGGATGCCGATGGCTTTTATATCGGCGGTGCCACGGGGGAGGGTCTTGCCCTGCGCACCGAGGAACGGATGATTTTGGCAGAAGAAAGCGTTGCCGCCGTGGGTGGCAGAAAGCCCTGCATCATTCAGGTGGCCGCCACCGATTTCAACGATGCGTTGGCGCTGGCCAAGCAGGCCGAGGCGGTGGGGGCCGATGCCATCTCCGCCACCGCGCCCCTCTTTTTCAAATACAGCGAGGACGACGTTTATCATTATTATAAGGCGCTGGCCGATGCGGTGCATATCCCTGTGATGATCTATTATAATATGGCGGCGGGCTTTCCCATCAGCGCAAAATTTGCCGCAAGAATGTTTGAGGTGGAGAATATCACCGCCATCAAATGGACCTGCCCCGATTATTATGAGATGATCCGCTTAAAGGACCTGACCCATGGCGAGATGAACATCATCAACGGCCCCGATCAGATGCTGCTGATGGGCCTGAATGCGGGGGCTGACGGCGGCATCGGCACCACCTATAATTTCATGGTGGAGCGGTATCAAGCCATCTATAAGGCATTCCGTGCAGGGAATATTGCTGCGGCGCAGGCCGAGCAAAACCGCGCCGATCGGGTGATTGCCGCCCTGCAAAAGTATACCCTTATTCCCGCTACCAAGGCAGCGATGGAGGGCTTGGGCTTCGCCGTCGGCGATGCCACCTTCCCCATGAAAAAATATACCGCCGAGGAAAAGAAACAGATTTTTGATGATCTTAAGGCGGCGGGTTTATAAAAAAAGCAGAGAGTGTTGATCACTCTCTGCTTTTTTAGTTATTTGGAATCACAGCGATCTGCCGTTTGTTGTTGTGGGTGGTATCAAAGCTGATGAATTTGCCGCCTTGGATGAAGCGGGCGTGGAGATCGCATCGGATGTCGATGATGTCCGGCTTGACCGAAAAGGCACGGAACAGCTCGCTCCATTCGCCCGTTTCCATATCGTAGGCCATCAGCGGGCGATAGCCATCGACGGGGTAGCCGTCGCCGATAAAGCGGCGATAATCGGGCGACCAACAGCAATGGATATCGGGATTCTTTTCCCGCCCCATATCGTATTCGACGATATGGCCGTTGTCCAGATGGATGCAATAGACGCTACGCTTCCCTGCAACCTCGCAATAGACGAGAAGCTCGGCTTCATTTTTCCAATGGTAATGGGAAACCATGGTGTTTTGGAGGATGACCCGCAGATTGCCCTCCAAATCGCTCAGCACCAAGGAGGTGCTCCACATCTTACCCTCCTCGCGGAAGTTGCGCACCAGCATAACGAACCGATCGGAGGCGGGGCTGAAGTTGACGTGGTTGATCAACACCTTTTGCGTTTCCGTAAAGCCCGAAAGGGGCGCTAAGGTCTTGTAGTCGATGATTTGGCGGGATCGGCCGCTGTTGCGGTCGATGAGAAAGGCGCCGTCTTCGGCGGGGGCATTGCAGTCGGCGTAAGGATCCTTCCAGCCGGCGTAGCCGTAGCCGGGGCGGAAGTCGTAAATGCGCCCGAAATCCACGCCGATGCCCCAGTTTCCGTCGGCCGAAAGGGTGGCGGCGGCGCGATCGGTGTAGCGTTTTTCGCCGCTCGGGAGATGGTGGGTCACCGTAGAAAATCGACCGTTTTCGCAGACGTTATAGCAAACGGTATCGGGCTTGGTGCCGTGCCATTGCAGCAGCGCACCCTGCTGGAAGTTCCAGGCGGTCGTTTCGGCAAATTTATGGAATTCACCGTTCTCTAACCAGCCCAGCTCGGCAATATCGTCGGCCTCGGGCAGCCGATCCATAAAGGCTACCCGATGGCAAAGATGCCGCCCCTTTTGCTCGGCGGGCAGATCATAATAGCCGAAGAAATAATGATAACCGTCGTCGGGGGTGATGATGGTCGGCTCGGGATAATAATCGCTGATAAATGCTTTCATCGGAAGAGTTCCTTTACGCTGTTCATATCGGCAAGACCCTGCTCTGCGGTGGATGCAAATTTACATTCCAGCGACATCCGACCGTTGTAGCCGCATTGCTTCAAGGCCGCCGCCCATTGGCGCAAAATCGCTTCGTCGGCCATGGAAGGGGCGGCGCGATCCGCGTTGGGGCGGGCGATATGAACGTGAACCAGCCGATCACCGATCGCCTGCAGAGAGGTAAGATCATCCTCTACCATATACATATGGTAGAAATCCACCAGCATTCCAACGGCGGGGTGGTTGGCCTTTTTGCAAAGCGCCAAACCCTCGGCGAGGGTATTCATCAGATTGGTCTCGTTGTAATTCAGTGGCTCCAGCGCGATCTTGATGCCGTATTTTTGGGCGGCATCCCCGCAGAGGCGGATCACCCGAATAAACTGCTCCTCTGCTTGCTCACGCGGAAATCCATCGGGGATTTTGCGCGCCCCGCCACTTCCTAAAACAGCGACCTTAACACCGAACGCGGCGGCGCGGCCGAGGGCGCTGTCGGCATAGGCGGAGATGGCTTCAAAATCCACCCCTTCACCGGTCAGCCGATCGGCCGACCCAAAGAAGCAGGCGGTGGTTTCCATCGTCAGCCCCGCTTTTTGCAGGGCGGCGCGGGCGGCCTCCAATTCCGTTTCGCTCATGGCGGCGAGCTTATTGAGATTTCCTTCGAAATAATCATAACCTGCCGCCGCAACAAGCGGCAAGTTTTCAAGCTTTGTGCAAACTCCGAATCGCATCACGATCCCTCCTTTATGCTTCCATTATAGCAGATCAAAATGCAAATGAACATTACATTTTGCAGAAAAAGATTGCAATTTGGTGCGTCATTTGCTATAATGGCGAAAAAAGGAGGGGTGGAAATGCGAGATATTTACCGATTTGCCGACGGCAACCTCAGGTGCCATCATAATTGGGATGAGCCGTCGGGGGAAAACCGCCCCATGCACACCCATAACCATATCGAGCTATACTACTTCATTTCGGGCAACTGCCGTTGCCTGGTGGAGGGTACGGAGTATTGGCTCAAGCCGCGGGATATTCTGGCGATCCGACCGATGGAGGCCCATACCATGCGTTGGTATGAGGGGGCGCCCTATGAGCGGATCGGCATTCAGCTTCCCGTCGAGCGGCTGGCGCAGGTCGATCCCGAGGGGGAGCTGCTCGATTTTATGATGGCTCGCCCCTTGGGCACCGATAACCGCTTTACCGATGCGGATTTCGGCCATCATCTCTGCTCCGATGCCTTTCAAACCATCGGTGAGGGGCTCACCGCCGCAGGGCTGCTGGCCCGCTCGGCGCTGATCCTTTCGGAGATCAAGCGTACGGTGGAATGCCGCGGTATCGCCCCTCGCTCCAATGAATTGGGCGCAAGGATCATAGACTATGTGAATCGAGAGCTGTTTTCTCCCATCAGCCTGGAGCAGGTGAGTACGGAGTTTTATATCAGCCGATCCCAGCTCAATCGGATCTTTAAGCAGAATACAGGCGCATCCTTTTGGCAGTACGTCATTGCCAAGCGGCTGCAGGCCGCCCATCGCCGTATTCAGGCGGGAGAGCCCGCCATGCTGGTGGCGGAGGAATGCGGCTATCAGGAGTATTCCACCTTTTACCGCGCGTACGTCAAGCGGTTTGGTGAATCCCCCAAAAGTAAATAAAAAAACGAAGAAAAGAGCAAGTTCTTTTCTTCGTTTTTTATGTTTTACGGTGCTTTTTGCGGCCGAGCAGCAGGAATAGACCTGCTCCGCTCAGCCCCAGCAGGGTCAGCCAAAGAGTGGGGTTGCTGTGATCTCCGGTGTCGGGATCGGGGGTTGGCGTGGGGGTCGGTGCGGGCGGCTTCGGCGCAGGAACGTTTTCCACCTTCGGCTCGGATTGCACGTCGTAGATCAGGCTGCCGTTGATCGCCTGCGGCAAAAATACAATATACGGATTAAAGGTATACCCTTCCTCGGCACGGCAAAAAATCAGGTAGATTCCCTTCTCCAGCGCAGGGAAGGTTACGTTGCCCTGCGGGTCGGAAACAGCCTGACGGCAGGCAATTTCGTTCTTTTGAACAAAGCGGCAGAGGTCTTGGGCGTGGGAAGCGTTGTTGGAATTGATCAGGTTGGCAAGATCCAGCCCGGAATCGGCAAAGGGAGCGGTCGGGAAGTAGCTTTCGGCATCCATGGCCGCCACTTGGCAGAGGAAAACCTCCAGATCGGGGCAGGGCTGCTCCTGCGGGTCGGTCAGCGAGAGGGTGATGCTGCCTTGCCGCGGTTGGGCAGCGGCGGGGAGCGCCGCCATTACTACCGTAAGGCAAAGAAGCAGCACGGTCAGGCTACGTTTGATTGTTTTCATCATCGGTATTCAAAGCGGGCTCGCTCTGGTCGGGCTCACCACCTTTCTTTTTTCGTTTGGATCGGATCCAGCGGTAGAGGGCAAAGCCGAGCGTTGGCAGAGCAACGGCGGCAGGGATCAGGATATAGGAATGGATCGGCTCCAGCTCGTTGGGAAGCAGCAAAGAGTCGTAGTCGGAGGCCGCACCGGTGGAGCGGATTCCGCGCACCAGCAGGCGATGGGTATTGATGCCGTAGGGGGTGCAGGTAACGATGGTCAGGAGATCCTTCTCCGGCTCGGGCTTCAGCAGTGCAGTATCGTTGGGCTCCACGACCGCAAGGTCGGTTACGCGGTATTCCAGCACCTCGTTGAGCACGTGAACGTAGAAAACGTCGCCCGCCTCCAGCCGATCCAGATTGGTCAGCAGCTTGGCGGAGGGCAGGCCGGTGTGGCCCGCCAGCACGCAATGGGTGCCGCTGCCGCCTACGGGCAGGGCAGAGGTTTCCACGTGCCCGATGCCGTTTTGCAGCCGCGGCTCGTCGGTGCCGTGGTAGATCACCAGCGATACGCTGATTTTCGGGATTTCCAGATAGCCCATCACGCCGTCGCCCTTGATGTTGAGCAGCGAATCGTAGCTCAGGCCGAGGGCGTCGCGCTTTTCGCGGTCCAAAAAGTATTCGTTGTAGGTACGGGCATCGAGGAGCAGCTTTTGCTGCTCCTCGGAGCTGATGGAGGAAACCTGATCCATGTAGTCCAAAATCAGCTCGCTGTTGAGATGCTCGTTCCATAAGTTACTGATGGTGGGGTAGAGAAAGATTGCAAGGCCGATGAGAAAGATCAATATGAAGATAATCGTGGAAAGATGCTTTTTCATCGGATTTATCCTTCTCCTTGTTTAAGATTTGAAAAAGAAACAAGCTTATGCCTTATTTCTTTTTCTTAAAGTAAAAAAACAAACTGCACCTGCCATCAGAACCAAACCGATCACGGTGAAGATGGTCGTACCCATACCACCGGTCTCGGGCAGTGCCTCACCGGACTTATTGGTGAGGGTGAAGTGGGCGTGTTGCTTATTGGGATCGGAGGATACGAAGCTGAAAACAGCGTCGTCGTTGGCATCCATATCGGAGGTGAAGCAATCCAAGCCGATGATGGCACCGGTCAGGGGGCCGTAGGTGTTGTTTACGGTGAGATAGAAGGAGGAGGTGGGCAGTACGTAGCCGTCGGGAGCGGTAACCTCAACGATTTCATAGTTACCTTCGCCCAAGCCGTACAAACGAACGGTACCCAGATCATCACCCCAGATGGAATCATCGGGACCCTGAGCGGGATCCTGATCGCTGTTGACCTTCAGAACAGTGGTGGCGGTCAAAGCGGAGAAGTCGATGGTGGCGGTGCCGTCCAGCTTATAGAGGGCGTCGGCATTGGCGCTGTCGTCCGATTTCAACATATAAACGGGGTAGCCGTCCTTGTGGGTGGTCTTGTAGAAGGTCAGCGCTTCGCCGATGCGGTTCTTCTCGGCATCGGTGCGATAAACGGTGAACTCAGCACCGGGCAGCAGAGTGGTGGTGGTAGCACCGCCTGCGCCTGCGGCACGCTTGGAGAGAGCCAGCAGGTTGGTATAAACAACGGCGGTATCGGAGATGCTGGTTCTGTTGTCTGCACCGGGAGCCTCATGGGGATCAACGGTGTAGTAGAGGGTAGCGGTGTTGGTCAGCGAGAAATCAAAGTAGTTGTTGAGCTGAGCCGCATAGTAGAGGTCGATGGTGGCGGAATCGTGGAAAACCTTGGAGCCCACGGTAGCGCCTGCGGGAAGCATGCCGTCCTTGTAAACGGCGTCGGTATCGAAGATGATGCCGTCGGTGGCGCCGGTGTTGGCGTTGCCAACGTAGTAGTAGCCGTCGGAGGCGGTGCCTTCGCCGTCTGCGTCAAAGTATTCGGAGATGTCTACCTTGGTGCCGTCGGCATAGGTAACGAAGATCTTGAGGGCATAATCGTTGCCGATCTTGTTGCGCATGGTTCTGCCCAGATTGATGGAGTCGGAGATCTGGAGATGATAGCCCTGCGTAAAGGTAGAGGTGTTGGGCACGGTGATGGTCAGCTTGTACCAAACCGCATTGTCGAGAGAGGCGGAAACGCCCTTCACGTTCATTTCATCATAGGTGGCAGCCTGCAGTGCATCCCAGGTGATGTTGGCATCGTCGGTAACGGTGTAGATCACCTTGGAGAGCTCGGGGCGGGAAGCCTTGATGTTGATGGAAACGTCACCGGTTACGGTGGTGAGCATGATGCCGGAAAGAACTTCACCGGCTGCAACAGAGGTGTCGTCGGTTACCAGATAGTAGCCGTAGGGAAGGCTGTCGAAAACGATAGAGGTGTCGTTGGAACCTGCGGTTTTAGCAGCAGCCGCGGGCAAGCCCTGATCAACGATGAAGGCCTCCAAAGCCACAACGAAGGTTTGCATGGCGGCGGCATTATCCTTGATGGCGGCAATCTTGTTGACCACGTTGGTGATGTTCTCCACCTCGGTGTCGCTCATGGAAAAATGAGCCTTGAAGAAGGCTTTATAAGCGGTGTTCTCCCAGGTATAGGAGATGCCGTCGCCGTCGCCTGCGGCGGCGAAGATCTTATAGGCGGTCAGGGTTTTTCCGGCAACGGAAACGGAATTATCTTCCGAGCCGTTCACGGTGATGCTGGCGCTGTCGGCCGCAAAGGATGCGGGGATCATGGCAAATACCAGCAGGGCGGCGATGAGGATCGCCAGGGTTCTTTTGATGGTTTTCATAAGTGTTTCTCCTTTTCTTTTATTTTTCTTTAAATAAAAAACGTAATGTATTCAAGAAAACCTCCTTCCCAAAAGTTTTCTTGCTATATAGAAGCAGGGGATCAGCATCAGCAAAATGCCCCATGCTATATAGTGATGGGATCCGCTTCCGCCCGAGATGGGAAGGGGGATGGCCGCCTGATTGTACACGACTATATTATAGGCGTTGGCAGAGGCAGAAGCGAAGGAATGCGTTTCAACGGCCACGGTTCCGTCTTCCCCGATGGTGAAGTAGATCGGCTCGATGGGATAATAGCCGTCGAGGGGAAGCTCGGTCAGCCGATAGCGAACGTTGACCTTGAGGTTATCAAAGATCAAAACGCCGTTTTCGTTGGTGGTAAGGGTCTTGGCAACCATCGAGGTGTCCACCGTGCCATCGGCCTTCAGCGCCTCCAGCAGGAAGGTTACGTTGGAAAGCCGATCGTGGGTCAGCGCATCCATTTTGGTCAGACGCAGTAAAACGCGCTTGGTGTTGTTGGTCACCGTCAGCAGCAGGAAGTTTTCGCCCTGCTCGGTAACGGTACGCTTGGAATCATAGCTGGCGATCCAGTTCATAAAGGTGTAGTCGGCCTTGCATTGCTCGGTTCCGATCCGAATCTCACGCAGGGAATAGGTGATCGCCGTGCCGTTGACGTAGGTCGGTAAATTCGGCCAAACGTATTGCCAATTGTTGGCGGCATTGAGGGTCACCGTCGGGGTCACCTCGGCCAGCAGATGGGTAACCAAGCGGTCGTTGGCCATCAGCTGTACCGTAACCTCTGCCCATTCG
Organism: Clostridia bacterium; assembly: GCA_017396865.1. The sequence goes on from JAFQKO010000144.1 coordinate 9,151, forward strand.
CTTTCGGGGCAGTCCCATTCCTTTTGGGCGGTCACGGTGATGCTGTCGGTACTGTTACCAACGACCAGCAGGCCGCCGTGGTATTGCGCCATGCCGTTGCCGCCGCTGAGGATGCCGACGGTGGTGTGGGTATCGTCGGTATAGCCGACAACGACGTCCTCGGTGGGGGTATAGCCCTCGGGGGCTTGTACCTCCTGAATGGTCACCGCTCCGTTTTCGTAGCTAAATTCCTCGATCAGCAGCTCGAAATAGCCGTTTTCGCTGGCCGAAAGGTGGGTGTGGGTTCCGTTTTGCTGATCCCATTCGTAGGCGTGGGTGGCCTCGTTATAATTGAATTTCAGCGCAACTCCGTTTTGCAGCAGGCGGAAAACAGCGCCGTCCAGCGCATTGCCGGTCTTGATGTCCTGCTTTTTGATGATGATGGAGTCGCTGCGGTTGTAGATGTTGGTAAAGCCCGCCCGCAGCACCTCGGGATCCCCCTCGTCCAGCGCATAGGTCATGCCCTGAACTGTTACGGAGGTGCCGGCTCCGGTGGTGGTCTGCGCGCCCGAAGCATCGATAACGGTGAACTCGGAATAAACCGAGAAATCAATGGACGGATCGGGGAAGATGTGGGGGTGCTCGGTAATGGTCCAAAGCTCACCGTATTTAACGTCGGTGATATCCCAAACGTAGGTGTCGGTGATTGCATCGTGGGAGGTGTAGTTGTTCAGCGTCAGATCGTGAACGTTGGTGAGCGCCGCATTGGTGGCGGTGATGTAGAAATCCTTCTTGGCCTCTTGGATCAGCTCCTTGTTGCCCGCGAAGGTCTTGGTTACGTGGATGATGCCCTCTTTTCGCACCAGCTTGCCGTCGATGTGCCAGGCATCGCTCTGGGTTTTGAAAACATACCAGCGGATGGCGTAGGCGTTGCTGTTGAGATCCTCGGGCGCCACGATCACCGTATCGCCGCTGTCGGTCTTCACCGAAAGCTTGCCTTGGGAGGCGTAGGTTTTGAGCTGCTCAAAGATGTAGTCGTCGGTGGGGAAGGAGGTCAGCCAAACACCGCCGTTGTCGGTGGCACCGTAAAGGGCGCGAATCTCCTGATCGGCTCCGTAGGAGTTGTCGGAGGTGGTATCGGCGATGTTGTATTGGGTGAGCTGATTGTAGCTCTTGCCGTCGTTGGCACCGTCCACAAAGGAGGCCCAAAGGGATTTGGTGTAGAGGTTGGAGTCCTGGCTGGTGATGTTGCCGTCGGTATCCACCGCCACCGAGTCGTAGCGAACGTAGAAGTCGGCCGTCTGCACCGAATCGTATTGCCATACGCCGATCAGGCTCAGGCGGCCGTAGGTGCTGTAGGCAAGCATCTCCTCCCAAAGCAGGGTGGTGTTGGGCTCCAGAATAACGTCGGTCCCCTCGATCTGCCAGCCCTTAAAGTGGATCACCCGATGTACGTTTGTGGTAGAGCCGTTCAACGATGCCCAAACGTCGGTTTGGGAGGCGTTGTGCAGGGTGGCACTTAAGCCCTCCGAATAGCTTTCGTCCAGCGTTTCGGAGCCGGTGGTGGCGATGGTCGGCCGTGTGGCTACCGTATGGTTCCCGACCGTGGGGAAGTTGAGATCGTATTCAATATGTACGGCGGTAATGGGGCCGAGCAGTTGGGCGGTGAAGGTGGTTTTTGCGTTGACGGTTATCGCCGTGCCGGGCTCGTAGTCGTTGCCGCCGCTTTGCCAAAGATAATTCCCGCTCGGCAGGGTAATGGTGCTGCCTGCGCGTACGTAGCGTACCTCCGAGGTGCCGTCGGGATAGGTAAAGGTAACGGAATAGAACTTCAGGGAGGGGTTGCTTGCGTTGGTGTCGCTCACGCCAACCAACCGTCCGTAAACCGCGCGGCTGTTGACCGAGCTTAAGGTGAAGGAGGTCGTATTCCGAACGGTCACCGAGGTGCGGTAGTTGGAGGTGGTCGCAGAGGTGGTATAGTAGAGCTTGACCTGATTGGAGGTCAGCTCGGTGCCGAGCTGCTCGTTGATGAAGCTCATCATCGTTGCCGTATTGACGGTACCGCTTCGGCCGGAGGAGGTGTAGGCGATATTACCGATGCATTGCCACTGATTGTCGAGATAAACGTAGAGGTTCAGCCGATTTCCCGAGGAGGAGGGCGAATCTCCTACCGCAAGGGTGGTTGCTCCGCCGCCGTTGCTTTGGGGCAGACTGCTGTCGGTGATGGCAGAGGCGTAGGTGTTGATCTCCTCGTTCAGCGTCAGGGCTGCCGCCGTGCGATCGTTACCGATGGTGCTGTTCAGCGCAGATACCGTTTCCTTGTTGTATTGCAGCGTTTCAAGGGTCGGCTCCGTTTCCGCGCTGTTCAGCGTGGGATTGAGCCGCAGCGCCGAGCCGATGGTATCGTGGAGCACGCTCTCCAGCGAATAATCCTCGGTTCGGTTGATGTAGCCTAAAAGTGCGTTGATGTCGTTGTCCCGCAGTAGAACCAGATAGCAGTTCTCGTCGTGGGCATGGGCGAGGGTCTTGCAGGTGAGCAGATCCTCGTGGTAGCATTGATCGGTGTGGGTATGCTCCTTGATGCTGCATCGCACCGTTTGCTCCAAGGCAACGGTTTGGCGGGAGAATAAGAATCCGCACATCACCGCCGCCAGCAGGCAGAGCACCGTGGCCACAGCATACAGTATTAAGTTTTTGCGTTGCTTGTTTGCCACGGCTGCTCCTTTTGATGATTAGTAGAGAATCAGTTTGCCGATCAGGCGATCCTTGTCGATCGCACCGATCTCCTTCAAACGGCTGTCCATGGAGGTGGCTCGGTTGTCGCCCATTACAAAGAGGCTGTTGTGGGGCACCTTGCAGGGATAGTCTTGGTTGCTTTGCCCTAAGGTTTTTGCGGATGCGTAGGGCTCCTCCTGCTCCTTGCCGTCCACGCTGACGGTGCCGAAGAGATCCACCGCAACCTGCTGCCCCTCGGTGGCGATCACCCGCCGTACCAAAACGCTGTTGTTGTAGTAGAAGGCAACCAGGTCGCCCGCCTCAATGCTGTCGGTCTTCATCGCCATAACGTACTGCCCGCTCTCTAAGGTGGGCTCCATGGCCGATCCGTTGTATTTCAGGATCGGAAAGAATTGGGTGAAGACCGTCACCAGCAAAACAGCAATGGCGGCGATGCTCAAAAACACCGCGATCACCTTGCCGATGGCCGCTTTATCCCGCCCGAAACGGTTCTTTTTTCGTATGTGTTTGGATTTGTTTTTTTCCTTTTCCATGCCAAGCCGTCCGTTTTGTTGATATTATCAAAATGATATAATTTTCCACCTTCTATAATATCACATTTAACACTAAAATCAAGAGGAAAATTCTTAATTTTTGGCATTTTTTTACTTGCAAATCAAGAGAGAAAAAGCCATGCAACAGATGTAGTTGCATGGCTTTGTTTTCATACTATATTTAGTGGTTTTTCCACTTCGCTCAGATGTGCGGAAATTCCGATTTTTTCAAAATAAATTTTTTCGTTTTCGAAGATCAGCTCGGATATAGCGGCAAACGCGCTCTGCTTGCTGCTCACCCGTTTCCGAGAGCGGTGAGTCGATTTGACCGGCAAAGATTTTGCCGTGGTTATGCGCACTTTCTCCATGGCGGATTAAAAGCAGTTTTGTCATATTTCGATCTCCATGCCGTCGTAGGCAACGATCATGCCGTGCTCGGCGGCCTCCTGCTCCAATTCCTCATGGGTGCGCTCCACCAAATGGCCGATGTGGCTGAGGGCGATGGTGGTGTGCTCGTCGACGTTGCCGCTTTGGCGCATCTGCTCCACCATCTCAATGCACCAATCCATGTCCATATGGGCTTGGGTGAGCTGGGCACCCCGCTTGAGGGTGCAATCCATTGAGATGAAATCAAAGGTCAGGCCGCTGTTTTGAATGTACTCCATCGCATCGGGATGGAATTTGCCGGTATCCTGCGCCCAAAGGATGCTTTTATCCCCCTTTTGGATGATAAAGATCATTGCCCCGATGGCCTCTGCATGGCGGGCGCGCAGGGGGGTGATCTTATAATCGAGGATCTCGGTGGTCTGATAGGGGATCAGCGCGTGGGCGGCTACTCGGTAGTCGCAGGTACGGGTGCGCCGCCCCGAGGCAAAGTCTGCTTCGGTGCCGTCGATGGTCTTTTGGAGCTTGGCGGCGGTAAATTCGGAGCAATAGAAATGCACCGGCCAGTTTTCCCCCTGCGGACGGCTGAAGATATCCTCGGGCAGATAATGGTCGTGGTGACCGTGGGTGATGAGGATGTGCCGCACCTTGCGCAGATCCAAGCCTAAATAGGCGGTGTGGGCGAGGGTGTCCACGGGATATTCGATGGCGAGTACGTCGTCCAGCATCGCCTGGGAGCGGGTGCGGATGTTCTTTCCTTTATATTTACGCGCGTGTTCACAAATGCGGCAGGAACAGAAGATCTCGGGGATCCCGCCGCCTGCACTGGTGCCGTAGTATTTCAGCTTCATTTTGTTCTCCTTAAAAATAATGCCGCCATGCTGGGCATGGCGGCATTGGGATCAATAATTATAGCCCATTTCGAGCGCTTTGATATTCAGCTCCATCAGGTTGGCACGCTTGGCGGAAACCACCTTTTTGAGTGCCTCGGTGATGTCGTCGTAGTTAACGATGCCGGTCTCCTTGATCATCTTGCCCATCATGATCATGTTGGCAAGGGTGGGGATGCCTGCATCAGCCGCCATCTTGGTGGCAGGAATGTAGAAGGCCTTAACGTCCTCCCGCTCGACCTTGCGGCCGATGAGGGTGCTGTCCACGAAGATGAAGCCGCCTGCAACGGTAGCCGCCTCGAATTTATCGAGGGAGGGCAGGTTCATGGCGATCAGCACGTCGGGATTGGAGATGATGGGCGAACCAACGGGGGTTTCGCTCAGGATAACGCTGCAGTTTGCGGTACCGCCACGCATCTCGGGGCCGTAGGAGGGAAGCCAGCTGACCTCCTGATTCTCCAGCAGACCCTTGTAAGCAATGAATTTACCGGCGAAGAGGACGCCTTGGCCGCCGAAGCCGGCGATCATAATTTGAGTCGTCATAATTATTCGTCCTCCTTGGCTGCGCTCTTATCCTTGTATACACCCAAGGGATAGTAGGGGATCATCTTCTCCTCGACCCATTCCAAAGCCTTGGAGGGGGTCATACCCCAGTTGGTGGGGCAGGAGGAAATGACCTCAACCAGCGAGAAGCCCTTACCCTCGATCTGGTTTTGGAAGGCCTTTTTGATGGCCTTCTTGGCGTTGCGAACGTTTTTAACGTTGTTGACGGCAACACGCTCGATGTATTCGGGGCCGTCCAGAGAGGAGAGCAGCTCGCTCACCTTAACAGGATAGCCGGCAACGGATACGTCTCTGCCGTAGGGAGAGGTCTGGGTGACCTGACCGGGCAGGGAGGTGGGAGCCATCTGACCGCCGGTCATGCCGTAGATGGCATTGTTGACGAAGATGATGGTGATGTTTTCGTTACGGGTGGCGGCATGAACGGTCTCGGCCATACCGATGGATGCGAGGTCACCGTCGCCCTGATAGGTGAAGATGACGTTCTCGGGCATGCAGCGCTTGAGACCGGTGGCAACAGCGGGCGCACGGCCGTGGGCGGCCTCTACCATGTCGCAGGAAAAATAATCATAAGCCATAACGGCGCAGCCGACCGGAGCCACGCCAACGGTCTTGCCCTCGATGCCCAGCTCGTCGATGGCTTCTGCCACCAGGCGATGGATGATACCGTGGGTGCAACCGGGGCAATAGTGGAAGGGAGCGTCGGTCAACGCCTTGGGTTTTTCAAATACGATAGCCATTATTTTGCCTCCTTTGCAAGGTTCTCAATGGATTCCAGCACCTGATCGGGGGTGGGAATCATGCCGCCGGTGCGGCAGCAGAGGTTAACGGGCTTTTTACACTCGGTGGCTAAGCGGATATCCTCGATCATCTGACCCATCGAAAGCTCAACCGAGAGGAAGCCCTTGACCTGATCGGCCGCCTCACGCAATACCTTGGTGGGGAAGGGCCAGAGGGTGATGGGGCGGATCAGGCCGACCTTCAGGCCTGCCTTGCGGGCGGCCACAACGGCGTTCTTGGAAACGCGGGCGGCAATACCGAAGGCAACGACACAGTAGTCGGCATCCTCCATCATGAAGGATTCATACAGGACCTCGTTTTCCTCGATGGTCTTATACCGCTCAAACCGCTCGAAGTTGGTCTTTTCCAGCAGCTCGGGGTTGAGGTAGAGGGAGTTGATGATGCTGTGCTTGCGCTCGCCCTTGGTGCCGCGAACAGCCCAGGGCTTTTCGATCTCGGCTGCGGGCAGCTCGGGCAGCTCAACCGGCTCCATCATCTGGCCCATGGTACCGTCGGCCAGCAGCATGGCGGGCACGCGATATTTGTCGGAAAGATCAAAGGCCTTGATGGTCAGGTCTGCCATCTCCTGAACGGAGGCGGGAGCGAGAACGATCAGGTGATAGTCGCCGTGACCGCCGCCCTTGGTGGCTTGGAAATAGTCCGACTGGGAGGGCTGAATACCGCCCAAACCCGGGCCGCCGCGCTGAACGTTAACGATCAAGGCGGGCAGGTCAGCACCTGCGATGTAGGAGATACCCTCCTGCTTGAGGGAAACACCGGGGCTGGAGGAGGAGGTCATAACGCGGAAGCCTGCGCCGGCAACGCCGTAGACCATATTGATCGCCGCGACCTCACTCTCTGCCTGCAGGAAGGTACCGCCGATCTTCGGCATACGCTTCGCCATGTAGGCAGCGATCTCGGTCTGCGGGGTGATG
>JAFQKO010000145.1 GCA_017396865.1 Clostridia bacterium
CAAGGGTAAAACGGCGTAACACCGTACGATGGGATGAAATGAGTTGTTTGCGGAAAATCCTTTGTTTTCAACGGTTTTAGAACGTTTTACTTCGTTTTGAGAACAGCCAACAATATCTTAAAAAATCGTGCTATTCAAATTCAAGTTTATCGGTCAGTTATATTATAGCGTAACTTGACTAACAAATAAAGAGAATATTTAAAAACACCCGAAGTTTTAAGAAATACGGGAGTTTTCGTACTTTTTTGTACTGTCCTTTGGAGTACGACTCATAAGCATCGGATTTTTTATTATTTTTTATTATTTCTTCTTTCCCAAAGACCCGTCGGTATAATACGCAATATAGCGCTTGGTGCCCACGTTAAGGCAGATGCCCGAAAGGTTCATCAGCTCGCCGCCCTTGATCTCCTTAATGGGATGGCGGAAAAGGATCTTATTCTCGCAGGAGATGATCAGCTCATCCTCCGCCACGCTGAAGGCGCCGTTTCTGCCCAGGATCCGCTCCTGATAGGTGGCGGGATCCCGTTCCGAAAAGATGGAAACCCCGCGCTTATCCAGCTTACGCAGCAGGGCGGTATTTTCGTCGGTTATCTTTTTCTTTTTGAAAAGACCCATCAATCCAGCACCCCTTCACCGAAGAATTGGGGCAGGTGGAATTCGGGGGTGGGGCTTTCGATCTTGCTCCACATCCCAAAATACATCTGCGGGGTCTTTTCACCGCAGGCATAGAAGTTCAGCCGAACCCGATCGCCCTTTTTCAGCGGAGCCTCTTTTCCGTAGAGCTCCTGCAACGCCGCAAAGGGGATGGTATAGTTGATCTCCACCCCCTTACCGGGACGGATGACGGTATAAACGTCCATTTTGGGCTTGAGCCGATCCACCACCGATTCACGGCCGTCCCGCGCGGGGCCCTTGCCGATCACCATGTAGCCAAGGGAATTACATTCAAAATTCAGATAGGCAGGATCGCCCACACCCGCGTAGGGCGCAAGGAAGAATTCCAGGCAGTTATCCTCCCAAACGTTGCCGTCGTCCTTAAGGGCGTAAACGATCGGCTCTTTAATTGCCGCCGTCAGCCGCACCCGCAAGGCGGTCTCATTATAGCAAACGTAAAAGGCGGCCTCCGGCTCGCAACCGTTATCCATCCAAAGATAGGTATCGATCTTGCCGCTCGGCTCGCTCGGTAATTTTAAATCCTTTTGATAGGGAATTTTTAACATTTTACTCACCTCGATCTCTATTATAATAAATCTTCTTTCATTTTGCAATCGTCTGTGTTAAAATGTTTACGGGAGTTGAAAAAATGAGACGAATTTTATCTTTAATTCTTATATTTATAATACCGCTGACCCTCGGCGGCTGCCAAAAGCAGATGACCGAGCAGCATTTCTTCGCCATGGATACGGTGATGACCCTGCAGCTCGACACCGCTGACCCCGCCCTCTTCGCCCTCTGCGAGACCGAGGTTTCGCGGCTGGAGGGGCTTTTCAGCGTAACCATCGAGGATAGCGAGATTGCGCGGCTCAATCGAGGCGAGCAAGCCTCCCTTTCCTCCGATACCCGCACCGTTTTGCAAAAGGGGCTTGCCCTCTCGGCCGAGACTGAGCAGGCCTTCTGCCTCAGCCTTTATGCAGCGAGCAAGCTTTGGGATTTCGGCGGCGAGCCGCGAATTCCCACCGCCGCAGAGCTGGAGGCAGTGCGCCCGCTGATCGACGATACCTCCCTGATGCTCGACGGCTCAACCTTTCTGATGCCCAAAAACGTAATGCTGGATCTGGGCGGGATCGCCAAGGGCTACGCCGCCGATCGGCTGGCCGCCCTGCTGGCGGAAAACGGAGTGGAGCACTATTTCCTCTCCCTCGGCGGCAACGTGCAGGTGGGCGGCGGCAACCCCAACGGTGAGCCGTGGCGGGTGGGAATCGCCGACCCGCAGGGCGGCGAATACGTCGGCATCGTTACCCTCACCGACGGTGCGGTGGTCACCTCGGGCGGCTACCAGCGTAACTTCACCCAAGACGGAAAAACCTACCACCACATCCTCGACCGCGCCACCCTTGCCCCCGCCGATAGCGGCTTGCTCTCGGCTACCGCTCTCGCGGCCGACGGCACCACCGCCGATGCCCTCTCCACCGCCTTCTTTGTGATGGGTGAGGAAGCGGCGCTGCGCTACTGCGCCGCCCACGAAGGCATCGATTGTATTCTGATCACCGCCGATCATCGGGTGGTGACCAGCAACGGCTTGAACTTCACCCTTCATAATACGGAGTACACCTATGAAAAATAAACATCATTTTATCTACGCAGGGGTATTTTTGATCATTATTATACTTTGCGTAATCGGCATTCTTTGGAATAACAGCCGCACCGACCAACGCTACGCCGAAATTTATCAGGACGGCAAGCTGATCGAGCGAATCGAATGGGCCACGCTGGACGGGCAGGTTACGGTTGCGGTGGGCAACGGCAACGTGGTATGTGCCGACCGCGAGGGCGTATGGATGCAGCATGCCGACTGCCCCGATCAGCTTTGCGTTCAGCAGGGCAAGATCAAGAGCGGCAATCTTTCCATCATCTGCCTGCCCAATCGGGTAACGGTGACCTTGACCGCCGATGCGGAGGAAGTGGACGGTGTGGCAGGATGAAAACGAAAAAGCTTCTCTTTTTAGCGGTTTTGGTGGCGATGGGCTGCGGTCTCTTTGTTTTGGAGAGCCTGCTCCCGCCCATTGCGGCGATCCCCGGCCTGAAGCCGGGGCTGGCCAATATCATTACGCTGCTGGCGATCGTTTGGTTCGGCAAAAAGGAGGCGGGGCTTTGCCTGCTCTGCCGCATCGCCCTCTGCTCCCTCTTTGCGGGGCAGGCGGTTTATTTTCTGTATAGCTTTGCGGGCGGCGTCTGCTGCTACCTTGTTTTGTGCGTCAGCGGCAGGGCACCCCTTTGGGCACGCAGCGCCATGGCCGCCATCGCCCACAACGTGGGGCAGGTTTCCGTTGCCGCCCTGCTGACAGGCACATTTTCCGTCTATTGGCTCTTGCTTTATTTGGTGATCGGTGCTATAATAAGCGGTAGCATCATCGGCGTGGCGGCAGAGATCCTCACCCGACGGTTAGACCATTTTTCCAAAGGAGTTTGAACTATGCCAGAATTGGGCGGATTACGCGAATTGCCGGATATTAAGGCATTGATTTTGTTTTTATTAAAAGAGGCCAACTGCGTTTTGAAAGAAGGCCAGCTCACCGATATCATCATGGCCGACGGCCTGGTGGAATACTTCGACTACGCCCAGAGCGTTGAGGAGCTGCTGATCTCGGGCCTGATCGATATCGCCTCGCTGGAGGAAATGAGCAGCTATCGCATCACCAAGCGGGGATTGGAGGTAGTGGATGAGTTTGAAAAGACCCTCCCCCATAACGTAAAGGCCACCACCCTCATTGCCCTGAAGGAAGGGCTGAAGAAAAAGCAGGACGAGGAGGATATCCGCGCGGATATCGAGCAATCCCGCAGCGGCTTCACTGTAACCTGTACGGTGCGGGAGGCGGGCGAGATCATGTTCTCCTGTAAGGTGCTGCTGCCCGACCGCAAGGCGGCCTTCTACGCCGCCGAACGCTTCCGTGAAAACCCCAGCGCCTACTATCAAAAAATCATGGAACTGATGCTGGACGAAAACCCGTTTCAGTAAAAAAATCGCTTAGGCAAACGCCTAAGCGATTTTTAATTCAATTAACCCAATTCAATCCACAAAGCGGGGCGGACGGCAAGATCATCATCGTCGCCGTAGCAGCCGAACTCATAGACGTCGCCGTCAGTATCGACAAAGGCGGCATCATCCTGAATGTAACCGGGCGACCGCAGCCACCACAAGCAGTTGTCGTTGTAGACATCCGCTCCATTGGCAACTGCATAATCCGTTGGCTCACACTGTCTTGCGCTATCGGAACTAAAATATTTATTCGCCTCCGTGATGCTAAGCAAGAACACTTGATCCTGCGTTGCGTTGCCGGGATCTGTGCTGTATTCAGGATTTTCATCTGCCGACACCGTAACGGTAGGAATCATAGCCTTTTCGTCAGCAGAAAATGCAACATCCATAAAGGAACTGTTTAACCATGATCGCAAGGAGCAGGTCTCCCAAGTAACGACTGTTAAGCTTGTATTATACGGCTGGCAATCGAGTGCATTTTTACTGAGCACCAATGCCTTTCCATCCTTGACCTCAAGCACCTTCCATTCAATCATTTCAGCGCCGTTAGACGTATCATTATCCTGCTCATAATTGCCAAAATAAACAATTTCTCCGACTTTCGGGTCTTTCAATGAATCAGCTATTTTTTGCTCTATTTTTTGCTCTGTTTCTTCAATTTTTTCCTCGCTGTCCCTATAATCGATTATCGTTTCAAAGGCAGCAATTGCTTCTTGATATTTTTCGCTCTCTAAATAGCTGATCGCTTCATCATATGTAGCGGCAGCGCGACACTCCTCGATCATCTCTTGATCGTTTAACTCTTGAAAGAGGGCAATCGCACTATCGTATTTCCCGTCCTCCATCAATGCAACCGCTTCGTTATACTTTAATACTGAACTCAACATAATAACAACCAACACCAAAACAGCGATGGCTACCGCGCTCACAAGGCCAATAATGCGGGCTCGTTTTGCTTTCCGCGCCGCCTCGATCCTTGTTTTTTCCACTTTTTCTCGGCATTCCTGCGCGAGCTGATCGGCATTTTTCCAGCCGGCAACCGATTCAAAAAGCGCAATGGCATCCTCATAGCCCTCAACGGTCTGATACTTCATTTCGGAAATGCCACGCTTCAAAACGTTATCCTTATGTAACAGCTCCGCCCGCTCATAGCAATCCTGCCGCCGTGCTTCGGAGTCCTTATACGAGCCGAGACGGCCGAACAGCTGCGCAACGTGCCTGATCTCTGCCTCGGTGGAGGCATTTTGCATGGCACTACATACATCTTTGTAGGTCTGCTCCAGCAGCTCCTCATGTAACCGCTCCACCTGCTCATAACATTCTTGCTGCCGCGCCTCGGAATCCTTATACGAACCGAGGCGGCCGAATGTCTGCGCAGCATGCACGAACTCTGTCTCGGTGGAGGCATTTTGCATGGCACTACATGCATCTTTGTAGGTCTGCTCCTGCAACGCCGCCTCATTCCGCTTGACAATATGGGTGACGCATTCAACCAGCATGGTTTTCAGCGCCTTATCGCCGAAACGAAACGTCTTTTGATAGTTGTTGCTGCCGTCGAAGGGCTCTTTGCAATCCCGCAGCTCCTCCTGATTATGCACCCGCAGCTCGGCCATCAGCTTGCAAAGATAGGCCTCGGCGCATTCGGGATCCTGATTTAATACCTGCTCGCAGAATTCATCGGCCCGCTCCCAATCGCCGTCCTCCAAAAAGAGATGGATTCGCTTCAACAGCGGTGCGATATTCACCGCACCGTTTGCGGCAGAGGACTCTGCCCGCACGGCGGTCTGCGCTGCCGCATCCTTGCCCATCACCTTTTTGACACCGCGCACCAAATCATTAATAAAGCCGAGCTTTGCCATATCCTGCGCCTGCAGATGAGCAAACTCCTCGGGCAGCTCATAGGGATCCATCTCCCGATAGCAGGGGATCAGCAGCTTGGAGCGATCCTTCTGCATGATCTTCAGATACCGCGACCATTCATTGCGCACCCAAACGGCGTTGAAATATTCGGGCTTGGTGCCGATTGCCAGCATCACCTTAGCGCTGTTCAGCGCGGCGAAAATGATCGGCTCATAGGCCTCGCCCAGCTTTCCCTCCAGCGTAATGGCCGCATAAAAGACCTTAAAGCCCTCTTGGGTAAGCTGGTAATAGATCTCGTTTGCCAGCACGCTGTCCTGCGTACGGTGCCCCTCGGCATCGGTTTCTTTATAACAGATAAAAACGTCGTAGGTTTCCTGCCGCTGCGCCAGCGCAAGGATCTCCCGCTGAATGCGGTCGATCTCCGCCGCCTGCTGCTCATAAATCGCCCGACGGCTCGGATCGGCGTTGGCCAACGCCGCCTTATAGTCCTCATCGGCGATCACCGAATCATAGGAGGCGCGATGGCAGGTGGGGATCTTTTGAAAGGTAACGGGGTCATCCACGTATTCAATGCCGTAGCGGCAGAGGATCAGCCCCCAATAGGCCTCCGACTGGGTGGAATCGGCCTGCACGATCTTTTCGTATATCGCCTCCGCTTTATCGAATTCGCCCTTGATCCGAAGCAGATTGGCACGGTTAAAAAGATTCTTTAAGTTTTCATCCATCGACTGCGGAACAGTCTGCTTGGTGCCGCAATAGATGCATTCGGCAACGGCAGTTCCCGCAAGAACCTCCAGATCACCGCCGCACATTTTGCACTTAAACAACATTCTTATATTTCCCCTTTTGTGTTCTTGCTCTTTATTATATCAAAGAACTTCTCATATTTCAACAAGTTTCTAAAGCAGCAGAGGCCGGAGCTGTTTGCCCGACCGCAAGGCAGCCTTTTATGCCGCGGAGCGCTTCCGCGAAAACCCCGGCACCTACTATCAAAAAATCATGGAATTGATGCCGGACGAAAACCCGTTTCAATGAAATCGATAAAAGAGCCAAGACGACAACTTCGTCTTGGCTCTTTTTATAGCTTTATTTGGAAAGCAATTTCATTAAGCGCAGAGCGTCGGCAAGGGTAATCTTGCCATCCTCATTGAGGTCGGCGATCGTTTGATCGATCTCACCGTTGCCGTTGAGGCTCTGCAACAGAGTGGAAACGTCGGCGGTGTTTGTCAGAAAATCCCCGTTAAGATCATAGAGCGCACCGTTGTTCTCCAGCAGTTGATTCAGCGTAAGAGCGTTTTCCGCGGCAGTACGCCAATTGGAGGTAACCGGCTCCACATAGAGCATTCCATCCTCCAGTTCACCGACAGTGAACGGGTTAATTTTCGAAAAGTCGTTATAGAACAGCACCGTACCATCGGCGGCGGTCAGCTTGAGATTATCGTAATAGGCGCTGTCGCCGTCCGAGATCATATGACGAAAACCGATCTTTCCGAAGTGGACAAGATTCGAAGTAAACTCGCCAAGCAGGGTATCGTCTATCGTTACGGTGACAGTGGTACCGACGGCTTTGAGCGTAAAATGATAGGTCTTTCCCACCTCGATGGTTGCGGATGCGTTCAACGGGAAGGAATTGGCCTCATTGATAGTCGAAAGAATCCGAACATTGCCCGCACTGCTGCTTACCAGAACGCACAGATAATCCTTTGCATCCATAGCGGAGAAAATCAACCCCGCAGAATTACCCTCCAGCTTCATATCAAATTCAAGGGTGTAGTCGCCGCAGTAGCCGGTATGATTTTTCTTGAGTTCATCGATCGTGCGAAGGCCCATCGTCACCTTGCCCGCGTTGCAGAAGGCACCGACATGCAACATTCCGTCGGTGGTCAGCGTACCGACACCGAAGGGGTTTCCCGCCGAAAAATCCGTCTCATAGAGCACGGTTCCGTCGGCGGCGGTGATCTTCACATCATCATAATAGGCCGAATCAGCATCAGAGATCATATGGCGGAATCCGAATTTATCCAGACAAATGGCACTATCGGTGACGCTGCCGGCCAGCTGCTGATCGACATAGACCGTGGCGGTGGTACCTTCCACTACGATCTTCACGGCATAGGTGTCCGTTTCCGCATCATAAGCGGGATTCGCCGCCGTCATTACACGTCCCACCGAACCACCGCCGGATTTAATGATCGTAACATTGGCACCGCTGTTGTAGAACTGCACGAAAAAGAAATTCGTATTATCCACACCGGCAAACACAAAGCCGTTGGTTTTGGAACCATCAAGACGGATGGTATATTCCAGCGTATAATCGCCGGAAGTATCGGCGGCATGGGCGGGAACAGCAAGCAACATCATAGAAATGACAAGAAGTACGCTAAAAATTCTTTTAAACATGGTATTATCTCCTTTTAAAATTTATTCCGAAAGCAGCTTCATCAGGCGGAGGGCATCCGCAAGAGAAACCTTTTCATCCAGGTTCACGTCGGCGGCCACCGTATCGATGGCAACATTACCGCCGTTAAGATATTTCAAGAGGACGGTAACGTCGGCCGCATTGGTCTCGCCATCGTTGTTCAGGTCGATACCGAGATCCTCGGGCTCGGTTTCGGGCTCCGCCAGGATCGGGTGGGTTTCGCCCTGCAGCATATTAAGGGCAGCGGCTACCGTACCGTCTGTAAAGGCGGCGGCTTCGGACGCAATCGTTCCGTTCAGGGCGGCCGCCGTGCCCGCACCGCTGCTCAGATAATAGCAATCGGTCGTTTTTGCCGCGGAGGCAGAGCCATAGCGAGCGATAGAATGGGATAAACCATCATGATTGATCAGCAGGAGCGTACCCATATGATAGCTATCACTGATAACCGCCGCGTTCTCTCCGCTTTGCCCCCAGGAGCAAAGACCGGCAACATTTGTCTTACCGATCACCACGCCGACATTATAGCTATGATCGATGGAGCTTGCATGGCGGGCATTACCTGCGATTCCGGCCACTCCGTCCACACCCGAGATCGCCATCACCCTCGCTTCATTCCAGCAATCAACGATCACCGTTCCGCCGTCGGCATAGCCAACAAGACCGCCGACAACGTTAGGACCGGTCACGCTGCCGGAGACACCTAAGTTTTTGATTACCGCGCCGTTGGTATAATTAAAAATACCCACGCCGGTCGCACTTTCGACGATATTCACGTTTTTCAGCATATGATACTGACCGTCAAAGGTACCTTCAAAGGCGGCGGTGCTGTAGCAACCTACGCCCTTCATGGCAAAGCCCTCGAAATCCAGGTCGCAGGTCAGGGTTACTGTCTTCCCTGCGAAGGTCTCGCCGCTGTTTACTGTCGCGGCGAATTGCAACCATTCGGCAACAGAGGAAATGGCGATCCTCTCCCCGACGTAGCTTCCCGGCGTCAAAAAGGCTGCTTTAGCCTCCTTCAGAGCGTTCATATGAGTTTCAGTCTCCGCAGCGGTATAACGACCGCCTTTCAGATACTCCGAAGCAGCTGCGCAGGCCTTCGCAAGATCATCGGTATCCTCAAAATGCTTCTGATAAAAAACAAGGTCCGTATCATCCAGTTCCGATTCCAGCCCGCGCACATCCCCCTCATCGGTCAACGTACCGGTAAAGGTGTATGTACCGCTTTGAATCTCAAAGACATTGCCGCTCTGCGTTACGCAGGTCATATCGTCCACATCAGCAACGCCGGGGGCATAGACGGTGGCATATGCGTTAGCGGGGACGGTAACCGTCCACGTGTAGGAATCACCGTTCAAATCCCAATGGCTGACGATCTTTCCGTAGGCACTGTCGTAGGAGGCGTTCACAGACTCCAGCGCGGAATTGATCTCCGGCGCCAAGACGATGTGATGATAGCCGGGATCCTCGATATCCGCCTGAATACCCGCCATATACTCAAACATCCACTCCACAATTGCGCCGTAGGCATAATGGTTAAAGGAGTTCATGGTGGAGCCGTGCTTGGATGCAAGCTCGGACATTCCCACGCCGTCGATCATTCCGTTCCAGCGCTCCCAAATGGTGGTAGCACCTTTAGAGACAGAATAACCCCAAGAGGGATATTCCGTTTGCTGAACCAATGCGTAGACCACGTCGCTGTGCCCATATTTGCTGAGCATCGGAGCCAGCGCGTTAACGCCGAGGAAGCCCACCGAAAGTTTCATGCCGTTTTCTTTGACCTTTTCGGCCAGACGGTCTGCCACCCGCTGCTCCAGCGCCTCATCCATCAAAACATTCGAATAAAGAGTAAGGGCGTAGGCGGTTTGAGTATCGCCGACCATGCGGCCGTCGGAGCTGAAAAGTTCCTGCTTATACTGATCGGAAAGCTCCCGAAGAAGATTTCGATAATAGACAGCGTCCTCGGCCTTGCCGAGAAGTTCAGCCACCTTTGCGATCCGATCCAGCGAAAGGGCAAAATAGGCGGAGTTTGTGATTAAATAGGGGGTACTGTCCGTTGCAAGCCAATCGCCAATGGAGGAGCCGCGGATCATCAGGTTTCCGGTAGAAGCATAGCCCGCCTTAGCCAGGCGATTGGTGATCCAACTCTGCATCGAAGCATAATTCTCGCGGAGAATACCGATATCTCCATAGGTTTCATACAGCGTGTAGGGGATCGTAATGATTCCGTCTGCCCAACCGGGCGTACCGCCACTTCCGCTCTTCCCGCTCGAGGTGCTCGGCGCCGTATTGGGAACACCGCCTCCCGAGCCCTGCTCATTGGCAAGAATCTCCATAAAATGGTCCAGAAAGGCTTCAATATCGCTGTTGTATACCGCCGCACCGACAAACACCTGCGTATCGCCCGAAAATCCCAACCGCTCATCCCGCTGGGGGCAATCGGTAGGAACGGCGAGATAGTTGGAGAGCTGACCCCACAGCGCGTTGCTGTAGATCTGATCCACCAGATCATCGGAGGTCTCCAAAGACGAGGTCACCTCGGTAAGGCTGCTCCACACCACGCCGATCAGATCGGAAAGCGAGGGCTCATACCCTAAGCCGCTGACCTCCACATATTGGAAACCATGGAAGGTAAAAGCGGGCGTATACGTAACGGTACCGTCTGCGCCGAAGATATAGTAGTCGGTGGCGAAGGCGGTGCGGAGATTTTCGGTAAAAAGCTGACCCTCCAGCTCGCCGTCGTATTCATTATAAAGGGCTTCGCCGTAGCGCAGGCGGACGGTTTGACCCGCTACGCCGGTGGCCTTCAAAGTAACGACGCCTGCGAAGTTCTGACCCATATCGAAGATATAGGCATCCTCCCCTACCTTGGTAACGGTCTTGGGGGTGATGGTATCATACACCTGAACGCCGGTATTGCTTTGCGCCTGCCAGATTACGGTTTTTAAATTCACATTGGTACGGAAACTTGGATCTGTTGCCGAAACAGCATTTTTCCAATCCGCATCCTGAAAGCCGACGGTATTCCAGCCGGGCTGCTCGCGGGAAGCGTCGTAGGTCTCGCCGTTGAAATTATCGGTAACAAGATAGGGGGATTCCGTGCTGACCTGCCAGCTTTCATCGGTCACCACCGTATCGGTGGTACCGTCGATATAGGTAATCAACAGCTGCCCCTTAAAGCCAACGTCGATTCCGTAGTATTGATAGTTGCAATCACCCTCACCTACATGACCGGCATACCAGCCGTTGCCGACCACCGCGCCGATGGCGTTATCCCCGCTTTGCAGCAGCTCGGTCACGTCATAGACCTGATATTCCAGCACGTCATAGTATTTGGTCCAACCGGGGGCAAGCTGTTCGGTGCCCACCGCCTGACCATTGATATAGGATTCATAAACGCCCAATGCGGAAGCATACAGCCGCGCCGACGCAACCTCTTTTTCTACCTTAAATTCTGTGCGGAACAAGGGTGCGCCCTTCTGCTCCACATCCCGCATATGCAGGCCGGTTCTCTTCAGGTAAAGAGTGCCCGCTTGGGTGCGGCCGGTGCCGAAAGGATCGGTATGGTCATTAAAATCCGCTTCGATCAGCACCTTTCCGTCGGCGGTCAACCTATAGTTATCGTAAAAAGCAGCTTCGCCCTCTCCCTTGGAGTGGCGGAAACCCACCTGACTCAGGACGGACAATGCATGAGAGCGACTGTCCACCAGCGTATCATTCAGATAGGTTTCAATATGCTGATTGGAATAGACCACGATTTTCAGTCGATGCCAATCATTGCGTTCCGCCCACGGAATGACTGCGGAAACATCCACATTCTCCAGGCAGGACGCGCTGCCACCGATCACCGCATGGGGACGCAGATAAACCGTTTCGGTGGCCTTTCCCATCGAAAGATTCAACTGCCAGAACAACAGATTGCGGGCATCGCTACCGCCGAAGGCCACGCTGCCGGCAACCGACTCCACCTTCAAATCGGTTTCGATGGTATACAGCACCTCGCCGTTAGCGGAACTGTTTTCGCCCTGTAATTTCAACGATTCATAGGTACTGATCGCGCGGCGCTCCGAAAGGGGGGGAACAAGCAGTCTGCCGTTTTCAACCGTACCGACGCCGAAGGGGTTTCCGTCGCTGAAGTCAGTTTCATATAACACCGCACCCTCGGAATCGGTGACCTCGATATGATCATAGTAGCCGCTCTCCTGATCGTCGGTTGTATTGAAATGACGGAAGCCCAGCACGCCGAAGGCGATCGTGCTGTCGGTTACACTCCCCAGCACGATTTCGTTCACGCTGACGGTAGCGGTGGTACCGACCACATCGATCTGCACCTTAAATGTATCCTCAATCGTTCCGTCGAAGGTCCAACTTCCCAGCGATCTATCACTGCCGCCGTTGCAACGGATCACCTGCGCTTTCATCGGATTTGATTTTGCATTCAACTGAACCGCCACATTATTATTGACGTCGGTCCCGGCGAAAATAAAGCCTGCAGCATGGTTGGCGATCTGCACCTCGTAGCGCACAGTATAATCACCGGAATACCGAAAACCGGCATTTTCATTTTCCAGCATCTCCTCCAGCGACCAGATCGAATCCGCAATCCGCCAGTTGGAGGTAATCGGCGGAACATAGAGTTGCCCATCCGTTAGCGTACCGACGCCGAAGGGGTTGGCAACGGAAAAATCGTTCTGAAGCAGTACCGTACCATCAGCCGCCGTGATCTTCAGATCGTCATAATATGCACTGTCGCTATCCGAGATCATATGGCGAAAGCCAAACTTCCCGAATCCCAGCGCAGAATCGGTAAATTCGCCCAGCGTTGTATCATTCAGATAAATCGTTCCGGTGGTTCCGACCAATTTGATTTTGATTTTATAAGAAATATCCTTGGAGATCGCCACCGTCGGTTGGAGCAGAAAGGTGTTTGTGGCGTTGGAGGTTTTCAGAACGCGGATTCCCTTACTGTTAGCACTGTTCATCAAAACTGAATAAAACGTATTGCTGTCTGCCGCGGAAAAGATAAAGCCCGCCGCCGTTCCGCTGAGCTTAAAGGTATATTCCAGCGTATAGTCGCCATCATAGAATTCCTTGGATTTTTCCACCGCGCTGATCATCTCGGCGGTGAACTCCTTTGCAGGATCAAAAAAGGCGGTTTCGAAAACCGAGGAAGCGGAGCGGGACGCACCGCTTTCATTCCAGACGGTGACCGTCCAATCATACGCGGTGGTGGAAACGAGAGTTTCGCCCGCATAAGCGGCAGAGCAGGCATCGCTTTCCACCTTACCGCTATCCCAAACGGTGGTCTCACCTTTTTTTACAACAACTTGAAAAGCGGTCTGCTTAGCACCGCGATGAGACGCCTCCATCCGCCAGGAAAGGGTCGGATTTTGCGCATCTACATTCAACGGTGCCGTTAATGCATTACATTGCAGATCCGTCACCGACCAATCGGTGGTTTCTGCCATAACCGGAAAAGCACCCAAAAGCATTGCTATCATAAGAAGAATACTCCACATCCTTTTTTTCATTCAAAAACCCCTTTCGATATCTTATTGACTTTATTATATCAAAGGTGCTATAATAAAAAAAGAGGTCATAAATGGACAATTTATATTACGATCACGGCAAGAAGGAGCATACAATTGGAGTTACAATATCCGTATTATCTGAATAGTGGTTGGACACTAGAGTTAAAGAGCCACAAATGCATGTTGCTCTTATGCGATAGTCCATTTGCCACGCCGCACAATCATTCTGACCGATTTGAGATCGGCTATGTATTAGAAGGAGAAATCGATCATACCATTCACGGTAGCTGCACGCGGCTGTTCAGTGGGGACTACTACTTTGTCGATCTCGGGGTGACCCACAGCTACACCAGCAGGTCGCAGGTCAAGGTTTTAAATTGTATCTTTTTTGCCGAGGCGATTGATCCCGCCTTCAAACACTTTACCACTTTTTCTCAAATTGCCAACAGCCCGGTTTTTCTCTTTTCAGGCAGTCATCTTTCCCTACTGAACCAGCCATACTTCCACGATGAAGACGGCGTTCTGCTCGCGCTGTTGCAGCAGATCCATAGGGAGATCCGGCAAAAAAAGATAGGTCATCATCACATGATCCAAAATCTAATCCAGCAGATCGTGATCCATCTGATCCGTGCAGATAGCAATACGCAGGAAATTCCCGATCAACAGCCTTTTTTCAAGGATGCTCTTCAGCTGATCGATGAATGCTCCGGCAATATCAGTTTGCAGGAAATCGGCAAGCAATTGAACTATTCTGCCGATCACATCGGGCGATTGTTCAGGGAAAAAATGCATATTTCTTTCACTGAATATATTCAGAGGATCAAATTATCCCGAAGCTGTACCTACCTTTCGGATACCGATTGGAGCATCGCCAAAGTGGCCGAGACGGTGGGATATCAGAACGTACAGTTTTATCATCGGTTGTTCAAGCGTTATTATTCCATGACCCCTTTGCAATATCGAAAGCGTCGCAAAAAGTGAAAAAGATCCGAGAAAAAATCCTCGGATCTTTTTGTTTTGACACCTCATCCGTCAGCCTTCGCCCACCGGAGAAGGCAAAACTTACTCGTTCAATGGCTTCATCAGCCGCAGGGCAAGCGT
This sequence comes from Clostridia bacterium, assembly GCA_017396865.1. Next base: position 14,606 of record JAFQKO010000145.1, read on the forward strand.
TTTCGCGAAAACCCCAGCGCCTACTACCAAAAAATCATGGGACTGATGCTGGACGAAAACCCGTTTCAATAAAATCGATAAAAGAGCCAAGACGACAACTTCGTCTTGGCTCTTTTTATAGCTTTATTTGGAAAGTAATTTCATTAAGCGCAGGGCATCGGCAAGGGTAAGCTTGCCGTCGGCATTGAGATCGGCGAGGTCCGCATTGATCTCGGAATTGCCGTTGATATTCTGCAAAATCGCAACGATGTCGGTGCTATTGACGGTGCCGTCAAGATTCACATCGCCCGTCGCAAGAGCGGTCAGCGTTGCATCGGATTCAAAAACCTTAGTGATCAACGCTTCGCTCGTCAGGAAGGTTCCGTTCAGGAACCAGCCCTTTGCGAGGAGTCCGATCTCATCCCCGATCAGCAGACCCTCTGCATCGGTATAGTACACATCGCTGCCAAGGGTGATCGCATAGACGGGAGCGCCTTCCGCAATCATCGGCATATTCTTCTGCACCCAATTTCCGGATGTCTTCAAAGTATAGGCCAGCTTACCGCTTTCAATGTCGGCGGCGGTCTGACCGACGTAGTTGTTTTCCTGCACCGCAGTCGGAGCATTGACATTGCCGACTGCGACCGCTTCGTCGGTATAGCAGTTCTTCATGGTGAAGGCGGTGGTGATCCCCGAACCGACCAAACCGCCGAAGGGGTTCAGCGTACCGCCGGTATAGGTATTATTATAAGCGCCGCAGTTGAGAACAGACGTATTGACCGACTCGCCGAGGATGCCGCCGACGGAATAGACCCGAATGTTATTTTCAACGGTTAGGCTGTTGCCCCAGGTATAGCAATTCTCGATGAGGCAAGCGGCACCACGGTTTTTACTTGCGATGAAGCCAATGTTATAGATGTTTCCGCCGGCCTTAACCGTAATAGAACTGCCGTTTACAGTACAATTCTTAATGGTAAAGCAATCGGCGTTCGACGCAGTTTGACCGACAAGAATCCCGCAGCCGCTGTAGGAAGATGTAAGCGTACTGTCTTTGACGTGAACGTTATCGATCAGACTTGTAGTACCGTAAACATATCCGACAACCACCGCACCGTAATTCCGATTGGCAGTAACCGCAGCCTTCTCCACGGTCAGATTTTTCACCGTACCGCTGAGGCAGGAAAACATTCCAGAATCGTTGACGCCATCGGTAATCACGTAATTGGAAATCGTCTTATTTTGCCCGTCGTAAGTACCTTCGAACCGGATTTTTTCTCCCACGCGAACGTTGAGATATTCCGACATATCGATATCCGCGGTCTGCAAAACGGTTTGAGAAGCAGTCATTCTGCCGTTGTTCACCCGCTCTGCAAAAATCACAAAATCCTCGGCGGTAGAAACAGACAGTTTTTCCAAACCGCCGTAATAATAATTACCGGCAATGCTTACAGAAGGATAAACCTCACTTTGTACCAACAACTTGGCCGCTGCAATCAACGCATCACAGTCCTCTGCATTTTCAATCGCATCGTTAAAGGCAGCAAAGGACTCTGCGGTAAAGTACTTGGCATCCAAAACAGCAGCATCGTTTCGCAGAACCGGCGCCCATCCCGCCTCATAGGATGCGCTGTTATGCACCGCCATCCCGGCCATAAATTTCGCAATATAAGGAGCAAGGATATCATATCCTTCTTTGTTGGGGTGTACCGTATCCGGCAAATAAGTCTTCGTTTTGACCATCAAGGCCTCGTTCAATGCAGAGTCGTCGTACATATTATAGAAAGCGACACCCCACTTTTCACAGATCTTTTCTGCCTCCACGATATATTCCCGCATAAGCGTATCGTCAACACTTGAATTCCCCGGGACCCTGAAGTTCATCAGATAACCGATCGCCGCCGTATCTCCGTAAAGTTCAATCGCCGTGCTGAACGTTTGCTCCAATGCGCCGGAATAGGTTCTGACGTCAAAATCATCTGGATCGAAAGAACTGCTGATTTTTCCAACAGGGGTACTTTCACCGGCATCGTTGATTCCGCCATGAATCATTACGTAATCAAAATCTTCATCCGCATGATTCAAAAGTTGGGTGACGATCCGCCCCCAATTCACCGCATTGCTTCCGTAAGAAGAAACCGTATTGCCGCGGATTCCTGCATTTACATAGGTCATGTTATATGCATTGGCAATGCGTCCGCCCCAGCTGAGTCGATTAGAGGAATCGTCCCCGGAACCATAAGTAATAGAATCCCCTACATAAAGAGCGCTTTTTCCTTCCAGCACGGAATAATCAACCGTTTGCTGCTCAAAGGTCAGGGTATAGACTTCATCTGCCTTGGCGGCGAACTCGATGGTATCTGCGGCCAAAGCGGTGGTCTCCACCTTGGCACCGTTGGAATCGGTGACGGTGGCCTTGCTGATGTAGCTGCCCTTCACCTGCAGGGCTTCATCGGCGGTACCGACAGCGAGGGTAGCGGTTGTGGGAGCACCGTTGCTCCAGGCAACGTCTACCCCGATATTGCCGCGGGCACGCAGACCCTCAATCGAGCCTTCGCTCCAAACAGACGGCAGAGCGGGCAACAATTCAATGGCATCGCCCTGGCTCTGCAACAGCATCTCGGCCATACCTGCGGTTGCGGCGGTATTTCCCTCCGACTGAAAGACATCAATGCTGGTCGATGACCTGCAAAGCATATTATAATAAGTTCCAATGGAAAGCGTATTTATCAATTGGTCATAAGCCCGCTCTCCATCTTTAATTCGGGCCCAAAGATTCATCATCCAGCAAATCGAGAGCGCCGCATTGCGTCCGTCACCTCTGGTATTCAAGGTGTTTTTGATTGCCTCGATGTAGCAATCCTGCTCCTCGCTGACCCCAACCGCCAGTTCTGCTCCGGGATACAGACCGTAGAGGTGGTTAATATGGAAAAACCTATTGTCACCGGTTACGTCAATCGTAACTTCGTCCTTCCATTCCTGGAACTGACCGCCTAAGCCAACGGAATAGGCAGGCAGGCGTGCCAACGATGCTTCGATCTCTGCCAGACGTGGATCATCCTCGACCCCCAGCACCTCGGCAGCGGCCAAGGTATTGGTGAAAAGTTCTCGAATAATTGCAATATCCTGGGTGCATCCCAAAGAGTAGGTGCCGTGCTCAGGCGAATAGGAGGGGCTGGTCACCAAAGTACCATCCCGCTCATCCTCCACCAGATTATCTACCCAGAAGATGGCTGCGCCGATCAAGGTGTCCCAGTTTTCCGCTAACTGCTCCTTATCCATGCTGAACTGATACTGCTCCCAGATATGCTGGCAAAGCCATGCCGCACCCACAGGGAAATAGAAGGCATTGGAGGTGGCAGGGCCGGTATTGGCCCAGATGTTATTTTCATGGTAGAGGGTCCAGCCGCGGGCGGCAGTTTTATTCTCACCCTCACCGGAATAGTGGTAAAGCTGCGCTGTTTCGGTACCCCGTGCCACCTGGGCATTGATATAATCGATCAACGGCTGATGACACTCCGCCAAATTGGTGGTTTCTGCCAGCCAATAGTTCAACTGGATATTGATATTGGTATGATAATCGCAATTCCAGATGGTGTTCAACCCTTTTGCCCAAATACCCTGCAAATTGGCAGGCAGGCTTCCCGCACGGGAGGAGGAAATAATCACATAACGACCGAATTGGAAACGAAGCATCTCCAAATATCGGTTTTCATCATCTGTATTGGTGCCGGCGGCATAACCTGCCAGCAATTCATCGGTCATCTTGTCGGGTTCTGCTACGTTGAAATCCAAACTCATCCGATTAAAAAGAGCAGCGTAATCTGCAATATGAGCGGCTTTTTGCTCCTCATAATCTCCGGCGGCAGCAGCCTCCACCCGATCGCGAACTGCGATCAAAGGATCCTCGTCCTTGAAAAAGTCGTAAACGCCGCTTTGCGCGCAGTCCTGCTGATAATTGGTGCCGGCCGAAATATAAAGAACGGCCTCCGTAGCATTCTCCAGCAAAAGCGTATCATTTTGCGCCGTAACCGTTCCATCGGTCACAACCTTGATCAGCCCTGCAAATTTCAGGCACTCCGCTTCTTTTTGATCGGGAGGAGAGCCCGTAATAATCAAGGTATCCCCCTCAGCCTTAACCGTTGCTTTGGTTTGAGGCGTGTTGAGTGCAATCCGCTTGGTCAACTTGCCCTCTTCCGATGCAGTGAGCTTCACTGCCATAAAGTTTCCCGGATTGCTCACAAAGTATTCGCGGGTATAATCCACACCGCTATCGGTATAAGAAATATTTGCCACAGCCGTGCGAATATCCAGCGAACGGCTGAAATCCATGACATTGGATTCGGGGGCTTCGCTCTTGGCATAAAGCACCTGCTCCGGCGTCGTTAACCCCATTTTGATCTCACCGATCTCAATGCCCCATGCAGTTTTTTGGTTCACCGGATCGATTCCTTCGTTTTCGAGAAAACTGAAGCGATAGTAGGAATAACCCACAGGCTCATCCAACGTAAAGGTATTGGTAGCGGTAGAACCCCTGCTCGCCGCACAGTCCCACGTCACGTTCGTCTGCGTATCCAGCGGTGTCCAATCCGTACCGTTCTCTGAGCCGTAGAGGATCCAAGAGGTGGGACAGCGGCCTCTCCATTTTCCATCGTGGCCGCTGGTGATGCTGTAAGTACCCAGCACTTTCACTCCGTTGAATGTCAAATCAAGATTGGTGGGGCGGACATCATTGGTACCCCATGTATTGCCGCTGGCGGTGAACCAACCGTTTGCAATTGCAACACTGCCGTCAAAAACCTTTTTGACATCATCGTTCGTTTTGCAATTATAAGTAACATCTACCAACCCAATATTCTCGGCATAAGGATGAAGGGTCAGCTCTGCCATTTCAATTCCCCACGCCTTCGATCCATTTACGGGATCGATTCCCTCGTTGTCGGTAACACTCAATTTATAATATTGATACGCTTTCGAATTGGTGGTCCAAAAGGTTCGGGTCGCAGTCTGCCCGGATTTTGCCTCGCAGTTCCATTCTATTTCAGAGCGAGTATCCAATGTAATCCAGGTCTCACCATCCTCAGAACCCAGCAGAGAAAAAGCAGTGGGGCAACGGCCGCGCCATTTTGCATCATGCCCGCTGGTAATGGTATAGCTACCAACAGCGTAGGGCTTTGAGTATTCCATTACCACTTCAGCAGGGCGCACATCATTGGTGCCCCATCCATTGCCGGCGGCACTGAACCAACTGCTGGCGGAAGAAACAATTCCATCAAAAAGAGTATTGACACTGCTGGTCGTTGCACAATTTGTTGAGCTTGCAATCAGAATGGGATCTGTATCATCAAAGATCAAGACCTCACCCAGCTCCTGATATACACCGAAATTGGTTTTTTCGCCCTTAAGCTTACTGATAATTGTATCCAATTCAGAGCCGGAACCGGGCTTCAGCTCGGCAGGATAGTCAGAAGTGACCAATTCCCCGGTTTCAGGATCGATATAAGCAGCGTTATTCTCGCTGAATTCATTCATCGCATCCTGAAGTAGCTCTCGGGCTGTTTCAAGATTCTCCCAGTTTTCTTCAGCGGTCGTTTCGCTATGTCCGCCATCGTAAGCCGCATTAGCCCCCGGGCCGCCGGACCAAAGAGAATGCTCATTGAGCATGATACGATCCTTCTCGGCGGTGCCATAAACAGAAGCGCCAATAAAGCCATTGCCCATAACAAGACTTTCCTGCTCCCAATCATCGCCGCCTTCATCGTAGATCAAACGCAAAGGAATCTGATCGCCGCTCTCCGCGGCAGCCGAAGCTTTTAAGGACATAGGCAACCCTCCCAAAGTCAAACTGATCATCATAACGATCGAAAGTATTCTTTTTTTCATAGTAACATGCCTCCTTTGATTTTATTTTAGCAAAAGAAAAATGAATGAAAAACAGACAAATCACCTCTCTTTGGGTATATTAGTATTTTTTATAACGGATATTTCTTTTCTTCTTATAAGAGATATGGTAGAATCAAAAACAGGAGATGATATTATGAAAACCTCTAAAATCAAACAAATCTTTTCCGTTCCCTATATTCATGTTTATTTCAGCGAGCAGACCCCGGCTCACTCCTGGTGGCTGACCGAGTTAGGCGAGGATTTCTGGAGCGGAGCTTATACCTTCGACTGCGATTCAATGTTCCTTATGACCGAAGGAGAATATTACCTGACTCTCAGGGGAAAATGCCGTTGCGTCCGTCCCGGGCAGCTTTGCTATATTCCTGCAGGAACTTCTCTCGAGCGGCATATCAAAAAAACAGGGTCGGTGCGGTTTTACTACACCCATTTTGATCTGTTGTTTGGCTCGCAGCCTCTCTCTTCGCATTTTTCCATTCCCACTGTCACAACCCTTACCGACACCACAGAAGCGACTTCGCTTTTCGAGGTGTTGAAAGAATGCTATAGAAATCCGACCTCTCCCGAATCGGTATTTCGGGCCAACGGTGCTCTTTTGCAGCTGATTGCGTTGTTGCTTAAAGAAAGCGGTGCCACCCTTAATCCCACTGAAGAAGATGCCCCAAATTCCATGCAGGCGGTGATCCGGCATATCCATACCAATCTGAATCGCACCATCACCGTGGCTGAACTGGCTGAGATCGCCGATTATAGCCCCAAATATTTTTCAAAGATCTTCCGTCAATGCTTCAATCTTCCTCCGCAGGAGTATATCACCAAAATTAAAATCAATCAGGCCAAAAAACGCCTGCGCGAAACCCGCCTGTCCGTCGCTGTCATCGCAGAAGAACTCGGTTATTGCGATGCTAACTACTTCGCTAAGATCTTCAAACGCAAAACAGGTGTTTCTCCCATTCAATACCGCAAGACCGCCCGTCACCGAATATGAAAAGCGACCGAGGCATATACTTCGGTCGCTTCAGACCAAAAAACCTGCCCGAAACTCTGTTTCGGGCAGGTTTTTTATAATAGCAGCGGTTGGAGCTGTTTGCCCTTGAGGGCGGCCTCCAGCGCGGCGGGGATCAGCGAAAAATCCGCCACGCAGGAGCGGGGCTTATGCTCCACGTCGTCCTGACGGTAGGGAACGAAATAATAGTTCTTTAAGCCCTGCAACGCGCCGATATTCTTCGCGCCGCCCTGCAGAGCGTCGTTGGTGGAAAGGGCGATCAAGATCGGTTTATCATTGCGCAGGGTGGATTTCACCGCCATGGTGACCGCCGTATCGGTCACCCCAAGCGCCAATTTGGCAAGGGTATTGCCGGTGCAGGGCGCAACGATCAGCGCATCCAGCAGCTTTTTCGGGCCGATCGGCTCCACCTGCGGGATGGTATGCCAAATTTCATGGCCGCAAAGCCCCTGCAGCCGCTCGCGAAAATGGGCGGCAGTACCAAAGCGGGTATTGCTCTCATAAACGATCGGCGACATGATCGGCACCAACCGATACTGCCCCGAGAGGGGCTGCAAAGCATCCAGCACCTGCGAAAGGGTGCAAAAAGAGCCGGTGAGGGCAATTCCGATCTGCAAAGGCTCAACCATGGCGTTCCATCTCCTTTAAAATGTATTCACCGATGACCGCGGCAGCGGTTTCGGGGCAGTATTTGCCGGGCAGGCTCGCTCCGTCACAGACCCGTAGCCCCATTTTTTTCGCCTCATCCCCATCAAAGCCATAGGGGGCAGAGGCCAGCTCGATCAGCACCGCCTCCCGCGGCAGCATCGCCAGCCGCTCCCGATCCAATACCTGCGACGGCACGGTATTCAATACCAGCCGATACCGATGATAGGGTACGTCCTCATAAAGCATTCCATCGCAGCCCAACGCACGGCAGAGCGCAATCGTTTCCTCCCGCCGCGCCGCGACGGTGACCTTAGCCCCCAAGGCTTTGAGCTTCAGCGCCAAAAGGCGGCCGATCCTGCCGCCGCCCAACACCAAAACAGGGCTACCCGCCAAGGCAAAGGGCGTTTTGCTGATGGCCAACGCCAACGCGTTTTCGGCGGTCAGGGCGGCGTTGGCGATCAAAACCTCCTCGGCGCGGTAATAATCTATAGCACTGCGCGGCGCATAGCCCGGCAGCATCCCGCCGAAGATCATCCGACCGCGAAATTGCTCGAATGCCTCCCGCAATGCAAGCTCCTGCGCCACCATCGGTGCATGGAGCCGCTCTCCATCCTTGGTACAGGGCAGCGGCAACACCAATACGTCCGCGCCCCAACGGGGCGGCTGATCGCCGCCTAAGTACGAGGCGGTTACCGTGAACCCCCGCCTGCGAAGAAAGTCGGCCAGCAAAAGCTGCCGCCCATCCCCGCCCATAATATGAAATTCCATACCCATCAACTCCTTCATACCTTATCGTATGAAAAAGTCAAAAAAATGCCACAGATTCGTTGAATCTGTGGCATCTCATTATTTTTTCATAACTTCATTATAAATCTCATTTTTTGGCACGCCGCGGTCGGTGGCGGCGGCCTTGATGGCCTCTTTTTTGGTCATGCCGATCTCCACGTAGTAGTCCACGTGGGCGCTGACCGAAAGCTTTTCCCAAAACTGCTCGGTCTGCGGCGCATCCTGCGCCCCCTCCACCACCACGACGTACTCGCCGCGGGGGTCGGTTTGCTCATAATGGGTGATCATTTCGCTGATACTGCCCTGTTGCACCGTTTCATGGAGCTTGGTCAGCTCACGGCAGAGGGCGATCCTACGGTCGCCGAGCTGCTCCAGCAGGTCGGCCAAAAAGGCACGCAGGCGCTGGGGTGCTTCATAAAAAATCTGGGTCTCCTTGGCATAGCGCACCGCCTCCAATTGGGTGCGGCGCTCCTTTTTCTGCGCCGAAAGAAAGCCCTGAAAGGTAAACTTCGCCGTCGGCAATCCCGAAAGCACCAGAGCGGCGATCAGCGCACAGGGGCCGGGGATCACCGAAACGAGATAGCCCGCCTCGCCGACCAGCTTGACCAGATCCTCGCCGGGATCGCTGATGCCGGGCATTCCCGCATCGCTGACCAACGCTCCGATCTCCCCTGCACGTATTTTTTCGAGGATCTCGGGGCCACGCTCCCGCTTATTATGCTCATAATAGCTGATCAACGGTTTTTTGATGCCCAGATGATTCAGCAGCTTTAAGGTATTGCGGGTATCCTCGGCGGCGATAAAATCCACCGACTCCAACACCTCACGGCAACGGGGCGAAATATCCCCCAGATTGCCGATGGGCGTACCCACCAGATATAAAACAGGCTCGCTCATTGCTTGCGTTTCCTCCGATAGATCTTCAATAATTCGTCCGTCATCTCGTGGTCTTCCCGATGGAGGATCAAGGTCGGCTCGACGGTCAGCTCCCGCTTGCTGTGCAGGATTCCCTCGGCCAACACCAAGGCGGGGCGCTCCCCCGCATGGGTTTCCACAAACCGAAGCCGCGCAGGCGCAAAGCCATACCGCTCCATCAGCCCAAGCAGCTCCGGCAGGCGAAAGGGGCGATGCACCATCGCCAGCCGCCCGCCGCTTTTCAGCAGATAGGCGGCACCCTTGATGATATCCTCCAGCGTACAGGCCACCTCACGGCGCGCCAGCTCCCGATGGGGGTTTTGACCCAAGATCCCCCGCCCCAGCGGCTCATAGGGAGGATTGACGGTCACCAGATCATATTGCCCCCGCTCAAACAGGTCGGGGATATTGCAAACGTCCCCCTCGATAACGGCAAAGCGGTCGGCGCAATCGTTCTCGGCGCAGGACCGCTCCATCAGACGGCAGAGATAGGGCTGCAGCTCCAGCGCCTCGGCGCGATCCAAATCGCCCCGCGCCATCTGCATAAAGGGGACGATCCCCGTGCCGCTGCAAAGGTCGATCGACCGCTCGCCCTTTTTGGCGCGGGCAAAATCGGCCAGCAACACGCCGTCTGTTCCGAACCGAAAAAATTTACTGTTTTGCCAGATGCACCAGCCGCCGAGCTGCAGATCGTCGAGGCAATCAAATTGGGAAAGGTCGTTCATCATTTTCCCTCTTTAAAGGCCTTGATCCGCAGATCCTCGCCATAGAAATAACAATAGGTAAAATGACCCAGCAGGCGGGAAACCACCCGCTCGTCATAGGCCTTTTGGATGCCCTCCAGATTCAGGTTGGTGGAAAAAAGCATCGGCTTGGCGGTGCGGATGCGCTGATCCATCAGGTCGGTCAGCGTAGCGGTGGTATAGGCGGTGCGGCTCTCGGTACCGAGATCGTCGAGGATCAGCATATCGGCCTCAAAGAACTGATTCAACACGCCCTCCTCATCCTTAAAGCGGGCAGCCTCTACCCTGCGGGCAAATTCCGGCGCGCTGATATAGATAACGCTCTTGCCGCGCTCCAACAGCGCACGGGCGATGGCGGTGGAAAGATAGGTCTTGCCCAACCCCGTTGCACCCACGAACAGCAGGCTCTTATCTTGGCTGTCAAAGGTCTCCACGTACCGCTTGCAGGATTGATACAGCCGCTTCATATTCTCCCGCGGAGAGAGCAGGTTATCCACCGGCTCGGTGGAAAACAGCGACAGATCGAAATTCTCAAAGGATTGATCGGTGAGCGCCTGCTCCAGATTGGAGGATCGGAAATTGGCGGCGATCAGCTCTCTGCGGAAGCATTCGCAAACGCCATCCTCTCCCATGCCGGTATCGTTGCAAAGCTTGCAGCGGAATTTCGGCTCGAAATCAGCGCCGATCTCGGCAAGAAACGCCGCCCGCTTTTGCTGGAGCGCCTCCAGCTCGGCCTTGGCGGCCTCGGCAGCCTCCTGCCGCAGCATGGCGGCGCAATAGCGACTGCCCAGCTCGGTGATCTGCCGATCCATCTCCAAAAGGGCGGGATAATCCCGATAGACCTGCTCGCGGCGCCCCTCCGCTTCCCAGACCGCTTCGGCACGGCGGGCGGCAAAGGCGGCCCAAAGCTGCGCGTGATTACTCATGATTATTTCCTCCCTGCATCATGCCGATGCCCATCTTCTCCAGCTCCGAAAGGCCGGAATGCTGCTTTCTGCCGGTATCCACCGGCTGCTGATCCTGAATATCGGCAACGGTCTTATAGCCCAGCTTGCCCCAATCGGTCAGCATCTTATTCATGTAGGCAAAGCTCATCTGCCCCTTGCGATCCATGCAACGGTTATAGGCCTCCAGCATCAGCTCCTCGGTCAGCCCCAGCTTCTGCCACGCGGCGATCATCTCACGCTGCTTGGCCGAGAAATTGGTGCGTACCCCGAAGGCACGCGCCAGGCGGGTCTCCAGCGAGCGCTGTTCCTCCAGCGCGCGGATACGCTCCTCGGCCAGCTCGAAGGTGTTGATGCCGTTATCATACCAATCCACCGATACCGTTTCCATATACCGATAGGTGAATTTATCAATGCTGTTGCAATAGGCGGCAAGCTGAACGATCATCTCATGGGAAAAATGCAGATTCTCCGCCATGTTATAAAAGAGCGAGACCATCAAGGAATTGAGCATCTTGCCGGTAATACGGGAGATCTCGGCGATCATGCCGCGGAAATCCTCGCCGGTCTCCTCCAGAACGATGGTAGGCTGCACCCGAGGCAGTTCCTTGGTCTGCACCGTTTTGACCGCCGTTACCAGCCGCAGCTTACCCTGCTCGATGGCAAACACCCGCTCCTTGACCCAAAAATCAACGGCGGGCGCCACCTCCTCCTCTGCAAGATTGCAAAAGGAGGCGATCTCCTTTGCGGTATGGGCCAGCTTATCAAAGCGCATCAAAAACAGCAGTACCTTCAGCTGGGCGGCGGTGGCGATGCCGATATACTGATCCACCACCCGCACCGGTACGGCCACGGATTGTATTCTTGTTTCTTCAAATTGATAGTTCATAAAATCCCCTTAAAGCGTATATATAGACATTATATA
>JAFQKO010000146.1 GCA_017396865.1 Clostridia bacterium
CAAAAAGATATGGGGGAACAAGGCGCTTACTACCGCGTTTCCCATAAATCCGAAGTTGGAAAAGCACAGACCGTAGGTATAGATGTTTCTTTCGTATTTATCCTTGCTGCAAAAACGGACACACAGCAGCGACAGGCCAATGGCGATGATCGCCAAAGCCAAACTACCCAAAAGCAATTTCCAGGCAGTCGTGATGGTCTGGGTTGTAAAATTGTCTATAAATGTCCCCAATACCAGTGCCGGAATGAAGAATGTGTTTTCCAACTTGGAGAGCACAGTCTGCGCATTCTGAGGCACGAACTTCCACCGGGAGAGTATGTAGCCGACTGCGATAAACAGAAATAAAAACGCGGTTTGGTTCAATGTTGCAGTAAAAACGGTCATTTTAGATTACGGGCACTCCTTCCCACTCATCAGCAGGGGCAACATCCATGATTTTGGCAATGGTGGGCGCAATATCCAGAATGCTGCCGCCGGAAAAGCGCTTACCGGTCTCAAATTGCTTGCCGAAATAGAACATAGGGATCGTGGTATCCTCCGGAAGTTCAGTGCCGTGGGTGCGGTCGTGGCCACCGTGATCTGCGGTTACGATCACCGTGTACTCATCGCCACATTCCTCGATTACCCGCCTAATATTATCCACCGCAATTGAGATCCGGTTCAGGTAAGCCTCTGTCATCCAGCCACTGTCGTGGCCGCCTTTTTCATCGGTCTCCACCATATAAAGGAATACAAAATCAGGCTTACTTTTCCGAATACGAGCCAGCGCGCTGTCTGTCAGGGCGGTATCGGAGTTTTCCTCCGTGTAAGCGTTAATGTACTCGGCAAACTTCAACGAGGCAGGTCTTGCCACATCCCGCAGAGGCTCCCAGCTGTAATACATAGCGCAAATTTTCTTTGCTTTTTTCAGCTGCTCAAACAGTCCGTTGATGGGACGGGCCATCGGCAAATACAGATTCGTAGTAATGCCGTGGCGTTCTGCCGGTACGCTGTGAAACAATGACATATGACAAGGCAGTGTGACCGGGGGCAGTATAGTTTGGCCGTCCAGTGTGTAATAAGCCATCTGCATCATTTTCTCAATATACGGATTTTTACAGGTAAGAAATCCATCCGGACGCATTCCGTCCACGGAGATCAGAATCACTTTGTTTTCGTTCATAATAAACTCCTTATTTGCTTGTATATCGTATTTCTTTTAGGACTTCATTGCGCTCTGCAATGTGTTTTTGCAAGGTTTCATAATTTTGGGAAGCAAGGGACATCATCAGCGCATCTAAAATGCAGATATGCGCAATTCTTGCGGAAACCGCTTCAACAGGGTAGTTTTTATCATCGGAAAAGGCAATCAGATGATAATCGCTTTCCATTGCAAGCCTGCTGTGGGCAAAACTGCTGATGGCAACTGTGTCGGCACCGGCTTTTTTCGCCCGCCGCATAGCATCCACTGTTGCCTTCGTACTGCCGCTGTGGGAAATACAGACTGCCACATCACCGGCTTTTAAATTTGCAGCTGTAACATTCATAAACAGGATGTCAGTACAGGCAGATGTTGCGATGCCCAGCTGTGCAAAGCGGTATTGGGCGTCCATTGCGATGACGGAGGAGGTTCCTACACCAAAAAACACAACCCGGGTCGCTTTCTGCAAAAGCCGGACAATGGTTTCTGTCTGAGAAAAATCAATCATAGACAGGGTGTCCCGCAGCGTGTTTATTCCGGAGGCGAACACCTTGCTGAAAACTTGTTTGGGTTCATCCCCCTCACCCACGGGCAGCATTTCAGCCGCAGATGCCTTTTTGCCCAGTCCCGCAGAAAGACAGATTTTGAAATCGGAAAAACCCGTTGTCCCAATGCTTTTGCAAAAGCGAACCACTGCCGACGGGACTGTGCCGGAGTGTTCTGCCAGTTCCTTCACAGTCATTTTTACAGCATCTTTCGGTGATGACAAAATCGTGTCCGCGATTTTCTTTTCCGTATCCGTTAAACTGTCATAGCAGTTGTGTATCCTGGAAAGCATATCGTCCTCCTTGGGGTAGAATTTATTTCTAATTTTTTATATATATTTGGAATATAATTCTAACACCTTCGCGTAATTATGTCAAGGGAATCATTAAATAAATTGGAAAAAATGATCGTTTCATTAAAGAATGACAGGGGCGCTTTGCCCCTGTCATTCTTTTATCCGGCTGCCTCTAGCATATTTTCGATGAAGATGCCGTAGCCGCTGGTGGGGTCGTTCAATAAAACGTGGGTGACGGCGCCGATCAGCTTGCCGTTTTGCAGGATCGGGCTGCCGCTCATGCCCTGCACAATGCCGCCGGTGGCGGCCAGCAGCTCGGGGTCGGTGACTTGAATGCAGAGGTTGCGGGTTTCCGATAAGTTATTTCTGACTTCGGTTATACGGATAGTATAGGCTTTAGGCGTGGTTCCCGCCACGGTGCAGAGGATCTGCGCCTCGCCCACCTCGATCTCATCCTTGAGGGCAATGGGATAGGAAACGCCGCTGAAGTCGTAGTCGGCGGTGCCGAACAGCCCGCATTCGGTGTTGGCGGTGAGGGTGCCGATGGTGGTGTCGTTGAGGCTGCCCAGCAGCTCGCCGGGGTTGCCCGCTTCGCCGATCCGCACGCCGTGTACGGTGGCGGTTACCAGCGAGCCGCTTTGGATCGGCATGGTGCGGCCGGTGTCCACGTCGGTGATGGAGTGGCCGAGGCCCGCCACGGTATTGGTGGCGGGATCGTAGTAGGTGAGGGTGCCCAGCCCTGCGGCGCTGTCCCGCACCCATAGGCCGATCGACCAGCCGCTTTCGGTTTTTGCGGGGGTGATCTGCACCGTTTGGGTGCGCTCGTTCCGCTGCACAACCGCCGTCTGGCTGCCGCCCTCGCAGCGGTTGACCTGCTTGGCCAGCGCCTCGTTGGAGGTAACGGTCACGTTATTATAGGAAAGAATGACGTCGCCTGCCCGAATGCCTGCAGCCGCGGCAGGGCTGTCCTCCTCGGCCTGCACAACGATCACGCCCTTGGTATAGAGCTTGGTGCCGAAGGGAGCGCCCAGAACAATGAGCTGCTTTTGCTCGATCTCCCGAACGGTGGCGTCCTTGATGGGGAGCAGGCCGAAAAGCTTGACCTTGGCGGTGTAGGGCTCGGTTTCGGTCTGTTTCGGCTCAATGGTGTAAAAGGCGGAGCCTGCGGGCTCCTCCCCCGGCCGACAGCTATATAGGATGGGAATTTCCGAAACGTAGATGCAGAAGCCTGAAAGCAAAAAGCCGATCGCCGCCAGATAGGCGGTAAATTTGGTCCATTTTTTTAAAAGAGTTCGTTTTTTCATACCCCTATTTTTCGTCGAAAAGAGCGGAGTATGCCAAGCAATTTTTTCAAATTTCAAAGAATGAAAAAGGAGCTGTAAAATTTCTTTTACAGCTCCTTGGTTTATGCGTTTTCGGGTTTGTCGGTTTCCTCGGCGGTGTAGCGGTAGAGGTTGAAATCCTTGAGCAGGGCGTCCACCTCCGCTTGGGTGGGCGGTGCAGGCTGCACGGGGGAGGAGACCGATCCGTTGGGATCGTAGCCCTCTGCGGATTCGCCTGCCACCGTTTCGCCTGCGGCAGGCTCCTCTGCGGTAACGGGCTGATCGGACGTGGCGGGCTCGGTGACCGTTTCGCCGCTGCCCTCGGAGCCTTCCTCGGAAGCACCGGGCAGAACTCCGGGCAGGGCGGGGAAGATGCCGCCGGGCGTGCTGCCTTCAGGCAATGCAGGCTCGGTGGAGTCGGGTGCATCAGGCTCGGTGTCGGCAGGCGGTGTGGGATCGGGGACGTCGGTCGGGGTGTCGGCTTCCTTCGCCTCGCGGGTGACCATAACGAAGACCGTCTCCAGCCCGCCGAACTGATAGGTGCGGGTGTTGCCGCTTACGGTGAAGGTGGGCTTTTCTTCCTTCTCCAGCAAGGCCAGCCGATCGGCCAGCGCCTGCTCGGTGGTGAGGGCGTAGGCAGAAACCTGAACGGAGATCAGGAAGGTATCCTCCTCCTGCTCCACCCGATAGGTGTAGCTGTAGCTGCCGTCCTCAAATTGACGGATCTCGGTCAGCTCCGCGCCCTCGGGTAAGCCCTCGGCCAGGATGATCAGCTCCTTGGCAAGGAAATAGTTTTCGCCGAAGCCGACGGTTTTTTTACCGTCCAGCGCAGCGAAATAATCCTCAAAGGAGGTGAACCGATCGGATTTGATCTCCATCATTTCGGGCGCCATGGTATCGGTAGCCGCTTCGTCGTCGGCGATGCTGCCTTCATTCTGCTGGGGGGCAGAGGGATCAACGCTCTCGGTTTCGGGCACAAATACGCCCAGCTCCTCGTCGATTTTGCTGCCGCGGTTGATCCATGCCAATACACCGACCGTAACGATCAGCGCGGCAACGGCGGCGCCTGCGGTGGAGAGCCAAAGGATCAAGGGCAGCTTGCTCTTGGGGGTGGGCAGGGGCTTTGCCCGATGGTTGCGGGCTTCGATCATCAGCTCCACCGTTTCTTGGCTCAGCTCCTCGGAGGGGGCAACGTCCTGATACAGCTTGCGATAGCGTTCTTCAAACATTATTCCTGCCCTCCTTCCATGTAGTCCTTTAATTTTTTGCGCGCACGTTTCAGCCCCGAACGAACCGTTGAGGGCTTCATATCCAAAATCTCGGCGATCTCCTCGGTGCGGTACCCTTCATAATAGAAAAGGTGGATCAGGCAGCGCGCCCGATCGTCGAGGGCGAAGATCGCCTCCTGCAGATCGTCGCTTTGCTCCGCTTCTGTCTGCTCCTCCGATTGCTCGGGCAGCGGCAGGTCGCGGCGGGATGCTTTTTTAAGAAAATCCTTGCAGCAGTTGGCGGTCACCGTCATGAACCACGCCTTTTGGTGGTTCGGCCCCTCAAACTCGGGTTGGGAGCGGATCAGCCGCAAAAAGACTTCTTGATATACGTCGTCGGCATCGGCGGCATTTTTCATCTGCGACAGCGCAAAGCGGTAAACGCAGGCGCCGTATTGGCTCACCAATGCACGGA
>JAFQKO010000147.1 GCA_017396865.1 Clostridia bacterium
CAGGGTCAGGCAACCAACCTTGTGGGAGCCGCCGTTGAGGCCGGGGCCGCCGGTAAAGAGGCCGTAGCCGTAGCAGACCTGGCAAACGTCGTCCTTGGTGCCGCCGACAGCCACGATGGCGCGGGCGCAGCACTCTTCCCACATATCAATGTCCTTCTGGGTGTAGAAGGCAACCACACGCTTACCGGTGGTACCGGAGGTGGACTGGATGCGAACGCACTCGGAAAGGGGCTTTGCCAGCAGACCGTAGGGGTAGGCATCCCGCAGGTCGGCCTTGGTGAGGAAGGGCAGCTTGTGCAGATCCTCAACACCGTGGATGTCCTCGGGCTTAACGCCCTTTTCATCCATCAGGTTGCGGTAGTACTCCACGTTTTCGTAAACATGCTTGACCTGCTTCACCAGCTTTTCGGATTGCAGGGCGCGGATCTGCTCATAGGGCATGGTCTCCGCTTCTTTTTGATAGTATCTTTTCTCGGTTGCCATGGAGTTCATCTCCTTAAAATAGTTTAGTAGTTATATCCGAGATCAAAAGCCTTTTGGTTGACCGCAACGAACTGCGGCTTGACGATCTTGCCGATGGCATCGATCCATTTTTCATAGGGAATATCTAAATACTTGGCCAGTCTGCCCATCAGAACGATGTTAACGGCCTTGGCAGTACCGGCTTGTTCGGCCAGCGAAAGGGCATCAATGCCGTCGATGGAAACACCCTTGGCGGCCAGCTCATCTAAGATATCGGTGGGGTATTCTGCCGCGCCGATGACAACGGGCATCGGGTCGATCTGCTGGGTGTTAACAATGATCTTGCCCTCGGGCTTAAGCCGCTGCACGTAGCGGGCGCCCTCTAATTTTTCAAAGGAAATGATGTAGTCGGCCTCGCCGTCGGCAACAACGGGGGAATAGACCTTCTCGCCGTAGCGAACGTAGGTCACCACGCTGCCGCCGCGCTGGCTCATGCCGTGGACCTCGGAGACCTTCACATCATAGCCCTCGTCCACCAACAGGCGGCCGAGCAGCTTGGAGGCGAGCAGCGAGCCCTGCCCGCCGACGCCAACGATCATAAGATTTGTTGTTTTCATGGTTTAACCTCCGATCGCATCAAATTTGCAAAGCTGGGTGCAAACGCCGCAGCCTACGCAAAGGGTGTGGTCGATAACGGCCTTTTTGTTCTTCATCGAAATGGCGGGACAGCCCATCTTCATGCAGGCGGTACAGCCGCGGCACTTCTCGGGATCCACCTTGAGGGGCGGATTGTGCTTAACGGTTTTAAGCAGAGCGCAAGGACGGCGGCTGATGATCACCGAAGGCTCGGCAACCGCCAGCTCCTCCTTGATGGCGGCATCGCACTCGGCGATGTTGTAGGGATCGACCACCCGAACCCGCTTGATGCCAACAGCATGGCAAAGGGTCTCCAGATCAATTTTGGAGGCGGGATCACCCCGCAGATTCATGCCGGTGGTGGGGTTTTGCTGATGGCCGGTCATGCCGGTGATGGAGTTATCCAAAATAATAACGGTGGAATTGGAGGCATTATAGGCGATGTTGATCAGGCCTGTGATGCCGGAATGGATAAAGGTGGAATCGCCGATCACGCAGACGGTCTTGCCCTCGCTTTCAGCGCCGCCTGCCTTGTTAAAGCCGTGCAGACCGCTGACA
>JAFQKO010000148.1 GCA_017396865.1 Clostridia bacterium
ATGAAGCACGCGCTGGAGCGGCAGGAGAATCTGCAGCTCATCCAAGCCGAGATCATTGAGATCACCGCCGAAAACGGCAAGGTCAACGGGGTTACCACCCATCTGGGCGCGCAATACGGCGCCAAGGCGGTCATCCTTGCAACCGGCACCTACTTAAAGGGCGAGATCATCATCGGCGAAAGCCAACTCCCCGGCGGGCCCGACGGAATGTTCCCCGCCAACCAACTGAGTGACTGCTTGGAGCAGCTCGGCGTCCCCTTGCGCCGCTTCAAGACCGGAACACCCGCGCGGGTCAACCGCCGCAGCATCGATTTTTCCAAAATGATCCTGCAGGAGGGCGACAAAGAGATCATCCCCTTCTCTTTTACCAACGAGGAGATCGGGGAGAACACCGAGGTCTGTTGGCTGACCGCCACCAACGAGCAGACCCACCAAATCATCCGCGACAATATCCACCTCTCCCCCATCTACAGCGGGCAGATCCACGGGGTCGGGCCTCGCTATTGTCCCAGCATCGAGGATAAGGTGATGCGTTTTAAGGAAAAGACCGCCCATCAGATCTTTGTGGAGCCCTGCGGCAAGGATACCGAAGAGATGTATCTGCAGGGCTTTTCCTCCTCCATGCCGGAATACGTCCAGCGGCAATTTATCAAAACGGTGGCGGGCTTGGAAAAGGCAGAAATTATGCGGGTAGCATATGCCATTCAGTACGATTGCGTCGACCCCCAAGCCCTCTATCCCACCTTGGAATTCAAGGCTGTTGAGGGTCTTTACGGCGCAGGTCAGTTTAACGGCTCCTCGGGCTATGAGGAGGCCGCCGCCCAAGGCTTGGTGGCGGGCATCAATGCAGCCCGCAAGCTGCAGGGCAAGGAGGCGGTCATCTTTGATCGGGCAGGCTCCTATATCGGTACGCTGATCGACGATCTGGTGACCAAGGGCACCCCCGAACCCTATCGGATGATGACCAGCCGCAGCGAATACCGCTTGATCCTGCGGCAGGATAATGCCGACCTGCGGCTGACGCCCTTGGGCCATGAGATCGGGTTGATCGACGAGGAACGGTATCAAAAGTTCCTGGTCAAAAAGGCGAATATCGAGGCAGAGATCGCCCGCCTGCGCGCCACCCACGTTTCCCATAATAACGAGCAGTTAAATGATATTTTAGAGGCCTGCGGCACCACCCGCCTTTCGGCGGGGGCATCGCTGGCAGATCTGATCGCCCGCCCGCAGGTGGGGTACGCCGATCTGGCACCCATCGACCCCGACCGCCCCGCGCTTACCCGCGCCGAGGGCAAGCAGGCAGAGATCTCCATCAAGTATGAGGGCTACATTGAAAAACAGCTCGCCGCCGTGCGGGAGTTTAAGAAGCTGGAAAACCGCCGCATCCCCGAGGATATCGTCTATGAGGAACTGATCGGCCTGCGATTGGAGGCGCGCCAAAAGCTGGCGGCGGTACGACCGGTCAGCATCGGGCAGGCGAGCCGAATCAGCGGGGTCAGCCCCGCCGATATCAGCGTGTTGATGATCGAAATAGAACAAAGACGGGCAAAAGTGTCAAAGACACCCGCCACCGAAAACCGTTAATTCTTCCGAAAGGATTATTTATGGAACAACGAATTATTGATTTGATTGCTCTGTTAGAAAAAGAAGGGCTGGAGCTGCCCCGCGATTTTGCCAAAAAGCTGCTGCAGTTTGAAGCGGAGCTTTTGGAAACCAATCAGGTGATGAACCTCACCGCCATCACCGACCCCGACGAAATGATGAAAAAGCACTATTGGGACAGCATTTTCCCCGCCTCCAAGGAGCTCTTTCCCCAAGGGGCAAAGGTGGTGGACGTGGGC
>JAFQKO010000149.1 GCA_017396865.1 Clostridia bacterium
ACCCGCCTCAAAGCGGCAAATTTCGGTGCTTTTCACCCAATTTATTCTTGCAAGGCGACAGCCTTGCTTCGCCTAAATTGAGCAAAAATCCCTCGTAATTTCCTCGCTTTGAGGTCGAAGATTTTAAAAAGAGCGGATTTTTGTTCAATCAAGGCACAAAACACAGTTAATCCTGACGGATTAACGAGTATTTTAACGATGAGTGAGCGAAAATCCGCCTTTTTAAAACGGGGTTCGGGTTTAACTGCTCACCCTAAAGGAGTACAGCTATGGAAACGTTAATTCAAAATATTGCAAATTTCTTGGATGAAAAGTCGGTTTGGATCTTTATGTTGCGGATCGCCTTCGCTACCTTCTGCGGTGCGATGGTCGGTTTGGAGCGCACCAAGCGGTCCAAGGAGGCGGGTATTCGTACCCATACCATCATTGCCGCCGCCTCGGCGCTGATCATGATCATCTCGAAGTATGGCTTTGCCGATCTGGCGCTTGCCGAGGACGGTGCGGTCTTTGCCGCCAGCCGCGGGGTGGATCCCGCCCGTATTGCGGCGCAGATCGTCAGCGGTATCTCCTTCCTGGGCGCGGGCGTTATCTTCCGCAACGGCAACACCGTGAAGGGTCTTACCACCGCCGCCGGTATCTGGGCAACCGCCGCCATCGGTATGGCCTGCGGTGCCGGTATGTATACCATGGCGATCGTTGTTACGCTGCTGATCGTTGCGGTGCAGCTGTTGATGCACCATTTCAACGTCGGCTACGATGCCTATTCCACCGGTGAGATCCGCTTGGTGATGGTGGATACCCCCGAGATCCGCGAGGTGCTGAAGAAAAAGCAGGAGGAGCTGGATATCACCGTGGTCAGCTCCCGCATTACCTGCTGCGGCGATAATACCATCAACCTGATCCTGCAGGTGCGGATGAGAAATACCATCCCCTTCGAGGAGGTTATGAACTTCGTCGATGAGCATCCCGAGATCAAGTCGCTGAGCATTTAAACAGGCTGAGCAGGAGAGAATATGAATTATATCGTGTTTGATATGGAATGGAACCAGCCCTATTCCAAGGAAACGGCGATCCATTCCCCCATCTATCTGGCAGGCGAGATCATCCAGATCGGTGCGATCAAGCTGAATCAGCGGGCAGAGGCCATCGATTGCATTAATCTGCTGGTGGCGCCCACCTTCTATAAGCGGCTGCATCATCGCATCCGTAAGATGACGGGCATTGATAAGGAGATGCTGCGCGGCCAAAAGAATTTCAAGGAGACCATTGCGGAGTTTAAGGAATGGTGCGGTGAGGATTGCCTGCTCCTTTCCTGGGGCTATGATGATATTCAGATGCTCAGGGATAATATGCTGATGCACGAAATGGACGAAAGCTGGCTGCCGCCCTGCATGAATCTGCAGGGGATCTATAACGATCAGGTCTCCCATGAAAATCGACAATTTTCGCTGGAGCGGGCAATGGAGGCGCTGGAGATCGAAGCACCGCTCCCCGCCCATGATGCCTTCAACGATGCCATCTATACCGCGCGGGTTGCCAAGGCATTGAACCTGCGGCGGGGCGTGCGGAATTATCAGGAGCTCAACGGCGTGCTCTGGCATAGTATGCACTCCGAAAAGGAGCTGTTTCACCCCTTTAAAACGGCGGAAAAGGCCTTGGCCGATCCGTCCCTCTATCGGGTTACCTGCCCCATCTGCGGCAAGCAGCTGAAGGTGAAGGACTATACCCCCATCGACGAAAAGAACTATGAAACGCAGGTAAAAACCAAGCACGGCACCCTGCTGCTGCGGCTGAAGCTGATGCGCAACCGCCGCAGAAACTTCTATATCAAGCGAACCGTACGGTTTCTATAAGCAAAAGAGCAAGTCTTACGGACTTGCTCTTTTGCTATTATTCAGCTTTCTTTGGATCCGCTTTTTGGCCGCCTGCGGGAGGGGATGAGCCTTGCGATCCTCAAGAAAGAGATAGACCAATCAGGGGCCAATCACCAATCAGGGGGCGGTTTTCACGCTAACCGTCTCCTGATTGAATGTGGTAAGATTTATTCTTCCACCCAAGCAGCAATAGGCTTACCGGTCGTTCCGTCAACGGCGACACACATGAGCTCGCCCACATGTACAGGTGCTGATTCTTGTTTGGGAGCATAATCAAAACGCCATATATTGTCTTCGGTTGAATGAACGATTACACACAAATTGTAGTTAAGGCAACGTTCATTTTTTTGAAATTCGGATAAAATCGCTTGCCCTAAAATCAATGCATCGTCTTTAGAAGAAAGAGGGGCGTGGTTCTGCGACCATTCCATGTCGCTAACATCAACCGGAAACTCCAATTTTTCCCAATCAATACCACACCAATCATTTTCATGATATGGCACGCTTGGTGATGGTTCCTGTTCTGAACTTTCAGGAACAACCGACGTTGGTGCTTTCTCGTCGTTTTCATAATTCTTTTCATTCTCTTTTTTTGTTGTGCTGCAACCTAAAAGAAGAATTGATATGATTAATAAGAGCAAAACAAAAATGATCTTTTTCACTATTTCCTCCTTAAAATGATGGCCAAGGTTTCATGGCGCAAGCCAATCGGGGGACGGTTCTGTGATCAATCGGAGAACCGTTCCCTGATTGCTCGCTAACCGTCCCCTGATTGTCTAATTGTCGTTGGTCGCAGAGATCAATACTTGATTTCTTTCAACCATAATCGTGACAGTATAGTCCAATTCTTTTAAAACAAAAGACAAGGTGTTGCTGTCGACAAACAGTTCGCCCTCGGAGGAATACACAAAACAATATCCGCCATCCATTGAAGAAAGCAAGTTTTCTTTATCATTGCCTTCTTCATAAAGTGTTCCGCTTGCATAGTCCAAAAGGTAGCGCTTTCCATTGGCGAAAACGATCGCTTTTTCATCATCTTCCCATGAAAAGGTTGCGCCCATCTCTTTCAATACAGGTGATAGCGGAACATCAGCATAATCATGGTAGATCATGGGTTCGACCCCAAGGATTTCCTTATTCTTTATTTTCAGTTTTCCACTTGTCCTGCCATAAGTTTTAATATACTGATCATACAGATAAAGATTATATGCCGTTTTATCGTCAGATTTATTTACGGTGATAAAAACATTTTGCGTGGTTGTTTTGATCCAAGCAGTAAGGGGTTCGCACGGAATGTCAAATAACATTATGGTTTCGACTGGATCGGAAATGCTATTCTCTTTCAAGTAAGACTCAATTGAGGCCTTGGTTCCAAGCAACGATAGTATCGAATCGTCAATTAGCATTCGTGCAGAGCCATGACGAACATACCATTCACCTTCCTTGGAAAAAGAAAAGGATCTTCCTTGAGGGGGTTCACGATGCGATGGGTCTTCTAAAAAGTCAAAGAATGAATCGCGCGCGATTTTATGAATTGTTATTTGTGCCGAGGGAATGGGTTGTGGTTGGCTCTCCTCTTTTACGGAAGGTAATGAAGCTGCTTCGCTTTTCGATTTCGTATGCTCAGCACAGCTAATCAATGTAAATAGCGAAAGAGAAAAACAGCATATGGATATTATGAAAAATTTAGCTTTATTCATTGATTTTCTCCTAATATATGTAATAACAGTCATCAAGTATCCAATTGTCCAATCAGGGGACGGTTAGCGTGATCAATCGGAGAACCGTCCTCCGATTGTTTGTGCTTTTCTTCATTTTTATTATACCAAATGCACGTTTTTTCTGTAAATGAGTTTCGTTGTATTTTTTGATTTTTGTATAGATGCATAAATTGCGGAGGTATATTTGGAAGCGTATGGATTTTTTTTGTATGTTTCTACAAAATTATACGGCGGCACTGTTTTTTCTTGCCTTTCAAACGAGAGATTTGGTATAATTAAAATATAGAAACAAACATAATAAAAGGAGGAACCATTGAAATGAAACGTTATTTAGCAAGTATCTTAACCGTCTGCCTGCTGTTGATGTTGTTCCCTGCACTGCCGATAGGTGCGGAAACCGAAATCCAATGGCCGGCCTCCGTTGGTGATTCTGTTACCGTTGATGGCGAGAGCTATCAGTATCAGGGCGAAACTGCAGGCGGCATTGAGGTACACGGCACCACTCCGCGCGCTTGGAAGGTTAAAGACGGAGGCTATGTGCTGTGGAACGGCTCCGGGACAACCGTTTTGCATGAGGTCGTTATCAAAGAAGGCACCACCTATCTTCAGGGCAACGAGCTTGTGCGCGCTGCGGTGGTGATCCATGCCCCTTCTGCCATTGTTTTGGAGGGCGAAAACAAGATTTCCCTTTCCGCAACCGATCAATATCTTTATGCGCTGGCGCTGAGCTGCACCGATTCGGCGGCGCTTTACACCATGCGTGGCGATTCCTTGCGCATTGAATATACCGGCGCAAGCGTGAATAAAGCGAATCTGTATCAAGCGGCCATCTACTGCGGGGCAAAGCTGACCGTCGACGGTGTTGACATTACCGCTACGGGAACGGGCCCCTCCACCAATGCATTGATTCAAGCCGACTTCGATCTTACGGTTAAAAACTCCAAGCTTAATCTCTCCATCGCGCAAAAGGCGTCTGTCATCTATGGGATCAAGGCGGGGAATCTCACCCTCAGCGATTCGAACGTGACCGTTTCCGTTTCGGATACAACCACCGTTACCTACGGCCTTTTCTCCGGCGCTGATCTTAAAACAGAGCGGTCGAAGGTTCGAATTGCCCTCACCGCATCCGATAATGCCTATCTGCAGGGCGTTAGCGCTTGGTCTACGTTGAAGGTCAGCGATTCCGATCTTCAGATTGATTTGAAAAATAAAGGAAATACCGCCGATGGCGTTTCCGCTTCGATATCGGCCGCCATTGAGCAATCGAAAATACGTGTTTCTATTGAAACCGGAGCCGATGGGGCATCCGGAATCGGCGCAGCTCATTCGCTTTCGATCATCGATAGCGTTTTGAATATCGACATCAAGGCGTCCGACGTTTATTACTCTTTGGGGGACGCCTACGGAATTAAAAGCGAGCAGATTTCGGCCCAAAATTCCATTCTTAAAATCAACACCGTTGCCGGCTATCTTTCCTATGGCGTTGATGCAACCGACTCCATTTCGATGGAGCGATGCTCTGCTGAGATCACGCTCTCTCTGCAGCCGATGAGCGATGCATATGAAAAACGAGCTTGCGGCTTCCGCTGCGGCAGCGCCTATGGGGAGGCTGCAGTAGCCTTTAGCGATTGCTATCTCAACGTGATCGGTGCAACCAATGCCATCGATGCCAAAGCGATTCCAACGGTTAGCGGAATGACCTTGCTCAAGCCCGCCGATCCAAACTATACCGCATATGAATCTGTCCATGGGGCAACCTGGTATAAGCTTTGCAGCGGAGAGAGTGCCACCTCCGACTCCCTTCTTTACGTAACCAAGCGATATACCGATATTCCCATTGAAGAATGGTGTATGCCTGCGGTGTACTTTGTAACGCAGCGCGGTCTGTTCGGCGGGATCAGCGAGACGGAATTCTCCCCCTACTCCCGCTTGACGCGTGCGCAGATGATGACCGTTCTTGCACGGATGGCGGGCGCGGACGTTACCCCCGCGGCGGGCGAGGTTTGGTATCAAAGGGCGGTAAATTGGGCTGTTGCGGAGGGGATCTCCGACGGAACGGATCCCAACGGGTATATTACGCGTGAGCAGATGATCACAATGGTCTGGCGGTATCTTGGCGAGCCTGAGGGTGAAGGGAGCCTGAACCGCTTTACCGACAAAAACAAAATCGACGGCTGGGCGAAGGCTGCAATGGAATGGGCAATCGAATATAACGTCATCTCCGGCAGAGGGGATGGAACGCTCGACCCGGACGGCAGCGCCACCCGCGCCGAAACCGCACAGCTTTTAAAGAACTTTTTAACGAACTACTAATCAAACAGCGCCGAGGGCAATGCCCTCGGCGCTCAGACTGTCAAAAAAGGCACCGACCGCAGAAAAATGGGTAAAAACTGAGGTATGTACCAATATTGAAGATTGCAAGGAGAAAGAAAGTCTTTCTCCTTTTTCTTTTCATAAGGAAGAAATTCGATATAAAACAAATCCTATGCAGGATTTATTTCGTTTTCTTTAATACAACGGCGGTGCGGGCGGGAAGGTAGCAGGGGAAGCCGATGCCGCGGTTTCCCGACGGTACGGCGAGGTACCGATAGGCGGTATCGATGCGGCCGCTGCCGCCGAAGGCGGGATCATCGGTGGAGAGGATCGCCTGATAGCTGCCCTCCTCCCCGGTGGGGATGAAATAGCCCTCGAAGGATTTTTCGGGGTGGAAGTTAAAGGCGAAAACGGTGTCGCCCTTGCTGAAGATCAGGGTATGATCCTGCAGGTGCATCCAGCGGTTGATCGGCTCCTTTTTGAGGATCCGCTCGCTCTTGAGCAGCTTGATCATTGCCTTATCAAAGGCGTTGAGCTGCTCAAAGTGCAGGTCTTTATTGTCCACAAGGCTCCATTGACGGCGGCAATAGTGGTAGCTCCAGCCGTTGCCCTCGCGGGGGAAATCGATCCATTCGGGATGGCCGAATTCGTTGCCCATGAAGTTGAGGTAGCCCTCGCCCGCCAGCGAGGCGGTGAGCAGGCGGATCATCTTATGCAGCGCCATGCCGCGGTCGATGATCGCGCTTTGCACAAACTTGGTCATGCCGGTATACATCTCGGCATCGCACAGGCGGAACATCAGGGTCTTATCGCCCACCAGCGCCTGATCGTGGGATTCGCAGTAGCCGATGGTTTTTTCCTTGGGGCGGCGGCCGGTCAGCTCATACCAGAATTTCGGGATATCCCAATGCTCGTCGGGCAGCTCCTTAACGGTTTTGATCCAGAGATCGGGCACGCCCATCGAAAGGCGATAATCGAATCCGATGCCGCCGTCCTGAATGGGCAGGCACATTCCTGGCATTCCCGACATATCCTCCGCCACGGTGATGGCCTTGGGGTTGAGGGTGTGGATCAGCTCGTTGGCGAGCTGGAGGTAGGTGACCGCCTCGGTATCGGTATTGAGGGAGAAGTACATCCCATAGCTTGTGAATGCGCTGCCGAGGCCGTGGTCGTGGTAGAGCATGGAGGTCACGCCGTCGAAGCGGAAGCCGTCGAAGTGGAATTCCTCCATCCAATATTTCAGGTTGGAGAGCAAGAAATGGATAACCTCATTTTTGCCGTAGTTGAAGAGCTTGGTCCCCCAGGCGCTGTGGTCGCCCTTGGCGCCGACGTGGAAGAACTGATACTCGGTGCCGTCGAATTGATTGATGCCCTCGTTGGTGTTCTTTACCGCATGGGAATGCACCACGTCCAGCAAAACGGCGATGCCCATGCTGTGGGCGGTGTCGATCAGCCGCTTTAGGCCGTCGCTGTGCCCGTAGCGGGAGGAGGCGGCATAAAAATTGGAGACCTGATAGCCGAAGGAGCCGTAGTAGGGATGCTCCATAATGGCCATCACCTGAATGGTATTATAGCCCAGCTTTTTGATGCGGGGCAGAATATTCTCGCGGAATTCATCATAGGTGCCGATGGCGCATTTCTCCTGCGCCATGCCGATATGGCATTCATAGATCAGCGGGGTGCGGGCGGGCTTGAAGCCTGCGTCGGTCCAGGGGAAGGGCGGGTTGTCCTCGATCTCGGCGCACCAAAGCACCGTTTCGGGATCCTGCACCACCCGCGTGGCAAAGAGGGGGATGCGCCGCAGCAGCTCGCCCTTATGCATCACAATCGCCTGCACCTTACAGCCTGCCCAAAGGGCATCGGCGGACAGGGTCAGCTCGAAAACGCCGTTTTCCAGCCGCTTTAAGGGGTGAGATTCGGTGCTCCAGCCGTTGAAATCGCCCGCCAAGAACATTTTTTCGGCGGCGGGCGCCCATTCACGGTAGACCCAGCCCTCGGCGGTGCGGTGGAAGCCGAAGTACCGGTGCGCATTGGCAAAATCCACCAGGCTGCCGCCGTTACCGCAAAGCTCGGCTCGTTTTTTGCGATAGTTATCCATCCGCAGATTGAGGTCTTGCTCAAAATCAGCCAGATAGGGATCAATTTTTAAAATCTTTAATGCCATGGTGCGCCTCCTTAATCGGTTTCGGAAATAGTATACGCAATTTTTCAAGCGGAATGATCATGAATCCGCTTTTTTTGCGTGCCGCTTTTTGAGCAGGGAATAGCTCCAAAGACCCAGCAGGCTCACAGCGGCGGTGATGCCGTAGAGCCAGATGGCGGCAACGTAGTTGCCCTCGCCCAGCAGGTCGCCGCCTGCGGTGGAGGAGATCACAGAGGGGAAGCGGGCGATCAGCGAGATCACCAAAAAGTCGCTCAGGCGGATGTTGGTCAGCCCCACGAAATAGGTCAGGGCATCCTTCGGGGTGCCGGGGATGAAGTAGAGAAGAAAGAGCAGCCTGCGCTGCTTGGTCTCGGTGTTGAGAAACCGCAGCTCATTGATCTTCTCGGCAGATACAAAGATTTCGGAGAACCGCTTTTGAAAGCGGCGGGTAAAGAGAAAGATCAGCGCCGAGGCGATCACTACGCCGAGATAGCAGAGCAGCGTGCCCTGCAGCGGGCCGTAGATGTATCCCGCCGCCGTTTCCAGCAGCTCGCCCGGGATCAGCGCAATAAATACCTGCAGGATCTGTAGCCCCAGCAGAATGAACCGGCCGCCGAAGCCGAAGCTGCGGATGTAGGCGCGGAAATCCTGCGTGGAAAAGGTTAAGAGCCAATCGCATACCACCCAGGTGATCCCGCCGATCAGCAGTATAATTACCCCCAGCGAGATCCAACCCAGCAGCTTGCGCCGCCGTACCGTTGGATTTTGGGGCTCGTTTTCGTTTTTCATCCGTGTGTATCGTCCTTTTTTAAAACTCAAAGACCTGCAATGGCGCGGAACTCCGCATCCTCCCAGAGCAGATCCACGTCGACGCGAAAGATGCTTTGCTTGAAAAGCCAGATGCGGAAATCGTTCTTGCTGTTGGTTTGGAAATAATCGGCGGGGAGGGTCAGCCGCTCCGTTTCGATGTTGCCCGCCAGCGCACGCACCATTTGGATGCCGAACGCCCCCTTATCGCGGGCGAAAACCAAGGTCATGCCGTTGGCATCCTTCAGCTCGGTGCGGGTCATGGTGGGCTTTTCCTTCATGCCAAGCTCATCCAAAAGATAAACGTAGCCGATTTTGGGCTTGGGTGCAGGCTGCGGCTTTACCGCGGGGATCGCCATCGTTGCCTCGGGAGCGGGCATGGGCTGCGGTGCGGGCTGCGGCCTTACTGCGGGCATCGCCACCGTTGCCTGCGGCGTTGGGATCGGTACCGCGGGCGGGGGCATGGGGATCGGCGCGGGCATGGGCGGAACGGGAACGGTTTGCGCCGCCTCCTCTTCCTCCCGCTCCTCGGCGGCCTCCTCGGCCAGCTTGAGCAGCGAGCGCTGCACCGAGCAGGCAAAGAAGAACGGAATGGTCAGCAGCAGCATGCAAAAGCCGACCACCAAAACAACCAGCCCCGCCTCGGGAATGGGCGTGGCCAAGACTAAAATCAGGCCGATCAGCGCAACCAGCGCGCCAAGGGCAAACAGACCGGCGGTAAACCAGCCCAATATCGTCAGTTTTTTAAAAAAGCTTTTAATGGTAATCATCCCCCTCGGGTTTCTTCAACTAATATTGTATAACATTTCTATCAATAAAACAAGGAAAAAATGCAAAGCCGATCGGGCAAAGCAAATGATAGATGTAAAAACAACCAAAAAAACGGCGATTCCAAAAGGAACGCCGCCTTTTTGTTTAATTTGACGGAGAAATGTTACATTTTCTTTACATTTTTGAGGATTGATTGACGCGTGCATTTGTAATTTGTATAATAAAAGTGAAAAAGGGGAAAGGAGCGACTTTATGAAAAGAATCCAAATACTTTGTTTGTTTTTGGTTTTATGCCTTTGCGGGTGTGCCGCAAAGCAGGAAAGCGCAGACTCCTTCGAAACGTTAACGACGCCGGAGTTTACGGCTCCGTCGGAAGAAAAAGAATCGACTCAAGCCGACGATGCTGACATAACTGCAGATGAAGCCCCGGATGGCTGTGCGCCTCTAAACAGTCATGTTCTCCCTACTTATGATTTAGATGATTACGGATATCTGAAAAGTTACACCTATTCTATGGGAACGGTGATTGACACAACCCCGCAAACAGTTGATAAAATCATGGAGATGATGGGGCCGAACGGTTTGATCGTAAGCGGATATGCTTTTGGCGAACGTACGGGAATTGAGAAAACGGATATCAATTTTCATACCAGAACTCAATTTAAGGTAGATCACGTGTTTTATGGAAACGTGGCTTCGGGCGATACCATTGTAATCAAAGAGGACTATGTCCTTAAATCTAACGGAAAAGAAACTTATATCTATAGTATGGGTCAACCGTATTCTTTTTTAAAAAACGGCGAATACGTTTTGATGATTTTGCGACAAGCCAAAAGTCTTGAGCCGGGAGTTTATGGGCCGGTTCGTAATGCAATGCCGGTTGCCGAGGATTGCGATGAATGGAGCGAGGACTATCTCGATAGCTTGCTGGATTTCTTCCGCGGCGATCCCGCAACCTATGCATACGGGGAGGACGGCATGCGTTCCTATACCGTCACCGATCCGGACGGCTCAAAAAGAGAGGTCATTTATTATCAGCCGGGGAAGCGTTGGCCGCAGCGGGAAATCTCCAACGAAGCGTTGATTGAGGAGATGCAGGATAATTTGCTGGTTTATCTGGCAACGGAGTTCAAGATTAAGATCTGGCCGACCGAGCACGTCAACTACGTACCCGCCCATAATGGCGGAACACAAGCGCAGCTGAATCCATGGCAATTCCCGAAAGAGACCTGATGAACGGAATAAAAAGAGATCGAGCAAGGGCATCCTTGCTCGATCTCTTTTTGATGCTTTTTTAAATTGTCATAAAATGTGCTCCATAGTTTTTGCGGCGCAGGCGGAAATTTTTACCACCGTGGTGCCGAAGATGGAGGTATAGAGGGTGTCGTTGAAGGGGGCCTTCCATTCGGCGGGGATGGCGATCAAAACCATCCCCAGCCCGATCACCATGATAATGGCGCCCACCTCCGGCGCGGCGGTGAGCAACACCACCAGTAACCCAAGAAACATCCAAAGGGCTCCGGAGAGGAAGAAGGCGGTTACCCACTCGAGCTTGGATAGATTTTTAAAAAACGTAAGAAGCTTATCTTTTATATCGGATTGTTGAACCTCGTTGATTTACTATCACTATTGTAAAACATTTTTGGTTAGAAAACAAGGTTTATTTTCTGGAGATAAACAGGGAAACCAGCCCCATTCCGCCTCCTGCTCCGATCCAGGAGATGAGAATCATCAGCCACCAGGGGATTTCAAGGAAGGCTTCGGGAGCGCCGCCGATCCAAAGGACCAGAAAGCCGAAAATCATCATCAGCGGCATAAAGATGGCGGTGAACAGCCCGCCGAACACCAGAAAGGTGAGCCAAAAGATCCAAAGTGAGGAAACGGTATCGTTGCCGTTGCTGAGCATTTGGCGATCCTGCTTGGTCAGCCGCCTAAGCTCCGCCCGTTTGGCGGCAACGTCGATCATCGATTCGAGCATATCGTCGGTCTCCGGCTGAGCGGGATCCTCGTAGCAAAAAGAGCGGTAAAAGCGTCGACCCTTGGCGGCGAAGCGGCAGGCGTGGATGTCCTCCGCAGTCTCGTTTTTACGCAGAAGGGCGGTGCCGCAGGAAAAATCGATCGCTTTGTAATCTTCGTCGTAAAATTCGCGGCAATGGATGTAGAAGGTGACGTTTTTCTCGCCGCAAACAAAGTAGGATCGTCCCTCGGCGTCGAGGGCCAGCCGCAGGCCGCGCACCGCACCGTGCTTGATGAAATCAGGATACTGCCCACTGTAGCCGCGGGCCTCCAGCTCCTCCTGAACGCAGGCGCGCAGCTCTGCCCACCGTTCGGAGCTGCAGGTCTCGGCGGGGTAGCCCTCCTGAGAGGCGGTCACCAACTCGAAAAGCTCCCGCCAAAGGGGCTCGTATTTTTTGCGGTTGAGTTTTTCGAGCAGTTTGTCATCGCATCTGGAGATGCTGAACACATCCAGATGGGGCAACAGCTCGTGGTAGCCGTATTTTTCAAAATAGCCGCGGAGCAACGGGAAGGTGATGAGGTCTTTGTCCTTATCTTCCCAAACGGAGAGTCTTTTTAGTTCTTTCAAAAGGGGGAGCAGGGCTTTTTCCTGCTCGTTGAGATAGTCGCCGGGCAGGTAGGTTTTTTCATAAATGTTTGATGCGATTGCAACGAGATGTTCCCATGGCTTGGGGTTAAAGGCTCCTTCGTCTGCCCGATGCAGTTCGACCCGCACCGTAGCGTCGGTAAACCGCAGAGCAAACGGAAAGGCGGTGTTGTCCTCGCTTTCTTTATCATCAAGAAACGCTTCGCCGATCAGGCGGTATTCACCGTCCTGCTTGATCAGAGTGGCGTTTTCAAAGCTCAGGGCGTCGTATTTTTCGGGAATGCAGGAGGCGTTGATCAGCGTCAGGGTGCGGGTGTAGCTGTAGCTGGACTCCACCTCCAGCTCCGCGTTCGCGCCGACGGTGCGGATGCGGTTGTAGGACCATTTCTCCTCGATGAGCGACCAAACTGCGTGGCGCACCTCTTCAGAGAGATCGGCGGAAGATTGGTCGAAAAGCGTTCGCTGATGGGTGCCCTTTTCTTCCACATGGTCGTGGCAGGCCTTCAAAAAGGCGATAAAGTCTGCGTCCGAAACGGTTTTAGCGACCTTTTCCGCTACCAGCTTGGGAAAACTTTCGCCTTCGAGATAGGTTTTGGTTGCCCATTTGCGGATTTTCTTTTGCAGCCTTGCCGAGGCTTCGCTCGGCTCCGTGTCAAAAACGTTGCGGGAGACCTCATAGGCAGTGGCAAAGAGCTCTATAAAATTATAATCAATCTTGGAAAGAACCGTGGAAATCACCTCTTTGGTTTTATTATAACATATGGCAGAGAAAAAAGAAAGGGGCTGTTGCTTAATGCGACAGCCCTTGTGTGATTTTAATTGATTTTGTTCAAGCGACATTTTCTTTTGAAAATTCGTCGCCTATGGCGAGATATTTCAAAAGAAAGCGATATATGTTCGCTTCGCTCCGATGCGATATAGCCTGACGGCTGCGATATGATCTGAATTCCAGACAGGAATTCAGATCGTGGACCGCGAAGCGGTCATAAAATGTGCTCCATAGTTTTTGCGGCGCAGGCGGAGATTTTGACCACCGTGGTGCCGAAGATGGAGGTATAGAGGGTATCGTTGAAGGGGGCCTTCCATTCGGCGGGGATGGCATCGATGCCCAGCGCCATGCCGAGAATGGAGCCGACGGTGGCGCCGTTGCAGTCGGTATCAAAGCCGTTTTCCACCGCCATGCAGATGGAGCGGGCAAAATCGCCGTTGCCGTAGAGCAGCGCGATGGTCACCAGCTCGGCGTTGGAGATGGTGTGGCACCAATCGTGGACGTTGCGGTCGTTCCAACAGTCGCAGACCTTGCGCACCGCCTCTCGGTAGGAAATGCCCGCCGCATGGTCGGCGCGGATGGCGGTGATGGCGGCATGGAGGCGGGAGGTGGCGGGGATGTGGTCCAGCCCTGCCTGCAGGATTTCCTCAAGGTCGGCGGTGACCGCCGCCTTGGCGACCATGGCGGCGATCAGTTGCTCGCCGTAGATGCCGTTCTTCACGTGGGAGATGGAAGCATCCCGCCATGCCATCTCGGCGGCCGCGGCGGGGTCACCGGGGTTGATGTAGCCGAAATAGTCGCCGCGGATCTGAGCGCCGATCCATTCACGGAAGGGGTTCTTGTAAACAGCGGAATCGGGCGGCCGATAGCCCTTTACAAAGTTGCAAAAGGCTACCCGCTCGGCGGTGCAGTAGGCGTTTTTCGGCTGCATCGCCAGCCAGAAATCGGCCATGTTGTCGGGGGTGAAGTTGCGGCCGTATTTTTCGATCAACTGCTGGGCTAAAACGGTGTAGTTGGTGTCGTCGTCCACCGGCATACCGTCGATCTTATCGGCGTAGCAGCGGTTGGCGAGGCGGTATTTATATTTGGCAAGGCGTTCCTCGGTGAGGTCGTCGGAGCGGATGAAGCGGTGCATGGGGTAGTTGTCGGTCTCCTGCAGGAAGGGGATCAGCTCGTGGCGCTTCATGCCCTCCACCGTTTTGCCCAGCATACAGCCGATCACCCGCCCCATCCAGGCGCCCTCGATCTGCTTTTGCAGACGGGCGCGATCGGGCGCGATGGGGGCGTGGAGGGCGCAGAGGGCGCGGATGGACTCGAGGTCGGAGGGCTCGGTGTAGGGATAGCCCTCCTTCTGCGCGGCGGAGGATACGATCTCAAAGAGCGTATCGCCCAGCTTTTTCTTGATCTCGTCCTTGGGCAGTAGCGAAACGGCGGTGAAAAGATCGGCGTATTTTTCTACGTCCAGCCCCTCCTCGAGGCATTGGCGGTATTCGGTCTGGATATGGGAGGAATAGAATTCCCAATCGTGGATGTTGGCGTAGCGGGGCTTGATCTGCCCGCGGTTGCGCAGCTCCTCCACCTCCCGATTGCTGTTGCCTAAAATCAGAGCGTCGAGGGAAAGGTCAAAATGCTTTGCGATGCGGATCAGCTTTTCCGGATCGGGCTGCGCCTTGCCGCTCTCCCATTTGCCAACGGACTGCTGGGAAACCTCCAGCAGGGCGGCAAACTGCCCCTGCGAGAGCTTGGCTTCGGTGCGGATCTGATGAATACGGTCGCCGAGTGTCATAGAGAATACCTCCGAACGGTTGTTTTTTCTTTATTTTAACGGATTTTTTGTCCAAAAACAAGAGCGGGGCGCGTGTATTTTACACAACCGACGGTTGTTTTCAAATGTTTAACAAAAGAAGGGTGGAAAAATTTAAACCGGCGTGGTATAATAACCCTATCAATGCAATTAGGAGAGGAACATGAAAAGAGTTCTTTCATGCATTTTAATAACGATGCTGGTTTTGGCGCTGTTGCCCATTGCTTCGGCAGAGGAAGCGATGCCGGATCTGCGTACCGCCGCCACCCAAGCGGGCGATGGCTGGAGCTGGGATCAGGCGACCAAAACGCTGACCCTTGCCAATGCCAAGCTGCAGGCGGAGAATGCCGCGGCAATTTGGCTGCCAGCGGGCGCCACGGTGGTGGTGGATGCAAGCTCTGCCGTAACGGCGGTTGCCAAGGAGGATGGGGTCAATGCGGATTTCTATGCCATCCGATGCGACGGCGATCTGACCCTTGCGGGCGATAGTCTGCTGACGGTGGAGAGCGGCAGCGGCGGCATCCATGCCAACGGCAGCCTGACGGTGCGCGGTGCGCTGAAGCTTACATCTGCGATCTACGGCATCTATGCGGCGGGCGATCTTACGATATGTGCCGAGGCGCAGATCGATTGCTCCCTCAACGGTGATCCCGAAAAATTGGAAAAGACCGTTGCGCTGCTGAGCGAAAAGTCGCTCACCGTCGAGGGCGGTCGGGTTACGGTTATGAACGCCAACGGCGTTGGCGGCCTGAAGGGCAATTTTGTTACCGTCAAGGGCAAGGCGGCGGTGCAGGCTTCTGTGGTCAATACGGTCGAAGCTGCACTGCTCTCCGAGGCGGGGATTTATTCCATCAATGCCATTGCGGGTGCGGGCGGGATCACGCTGGAGGATCAGCCGACCGTTACCGCATCGGTCACCGCCCATGGCGGCGCGGAGTGCGTGATGGCAGGCTCGGGCTACAACAGCTCCCTTTCCAAGGGTGATTTTACGTTGAACGGCGGTACGCTGCGGATCATGGCAAGCTGTACCGAAACGGCGGCCTTCGGGCTCGGCGGAATCCATATTTACCTCAACGGCGGCTCTGCCGACGTAAAGGTCAGCGGCAGTACCGAAGCGGATCAGCTCAGCGCTGCGCTGGTTGCGGGAAAGGGCGGCGGCATCAAATTCGGTGAAAAGATGACGGTGCAAAGCCCCAAGGGCGGCTATATCAGCCACGACGGACGGATGCTGGTCTGCTCCGACGGTGATGCGGCCACCGACGTTACCGTTTCGGCGGGCGAGCAGGCGGTGCATCAGGCGGCTGTTTCCACCATGAAGGAGTTTCAGTGGCTGATCGTCTGCCTGGTGATTTTGGCGGGCGTTGCGGTGCTGGTCGTGGTGCAGGTTAAGAGGACGAAGAAATGAGAATGGTTTTGCTGACAGCGCTGGGCGTCGGCGGGGCGTCGGTGTTCGGCGCGCTGCTGGGCTTTGCGTTTAAGAAGATCAGCCATAAATTCAGCGATATCGTGCTGGCCTTTGCGGCGGGCGTGATGCTGGCTGCGGCGGTGATCGGGTTGATCCTGCCTTCGCTGGACTACGGCGGCGATTGGGCGCTTTTGATTACCGTCGTCGGCGTGTTTTGCGGCGCTTTGTTTGTTAATATTTTGGATAAAGTCGTCCCCCATCTGCACAAACTAACGGGTGTGGATCGGGAGGGTCATCCCGAGCGGCAGGCGCAGCTCAATAAGGTGCTGCTGTTTGTGATCGCCATTGCGATCCATAACCTGCCCGAGGGCTTGGCGGCGGGCGTCGGCTTCGGAACGGGCAACGCCAATGAGGCGCTCACCATCGCGGGCGGCATTGCGCTGCAAAATATCCCCGAGGGGATGGTGATCATTGCGCCGATGCTGGCGGCGGGCATCAGCCACGGCCGCACGCTTTTGATTGCGGCCGCCACCGGTGTGGTGGAGGTGCTGGGTACGCTGCTGGGCTATTGCGCCGTCAGCGTGTCGGGGGCAATTTTGCCCTTTGCGCTGGCCTTCGCGGGCGGCACCATGCTGTATGTCATCAGCGATGAAATGATCCCCGAAACCCACGCCCACGGCGTGGAACGGGGCGCCACCTATTCGCTGTTGGCGGGCTTTTGTTTAATGTTGGTTTTTGACGTATTATTAGGAGGTTGAATATGAAGTATATTGGGGTAAATGATCATAAAAAGGATCTGTTCGAGGGGCAGTATATTGTGCCCAACGGCATTGCCTATAATTCCTATCTCATCGAGGATGAGAAGATTGCCGTTATGGATACGGTGGATGCCGATTTCGGGGCAGAATGGCTGGAGAAGCTGGAGGCTGCTTTGGCGGGGCGTACTCCCGATTACCTGATCGTGCAGCATATGGAGCCGGACCACTCGGCCAATATTCATGTTTTTGCAGAGAAATACCCCGCCGCTATCTTGGTGGCCACCGCGCCCGCCTTTGCCATGATGAAGAAGTTCTTCGGCACCGATTATGCCGACCGCCGCTTGGTGGTCAAGGATGGGGATACCCTCTCCCTCGGCGGCAGAACCCTCACCTTCGTCACCGCGCCGATGGTCCATTGGCCGGAGGTTATTATGACCTATGACGATGCCGAAAAGACCCTCTATTCCGCCGATGGCTTCGGTAAGTTCGGTGCTCTGGACGTGGAAGAGGATTGGGCTTGCGAGGCGCGCCGCTATTATATCGGGATCGTCGGCAAATACGGCGCACAGGTGCAGGCGGTGCTCAAAAAGGCCGCCGCGCTGGAAATCGAGCGGATCTGCCCGCTCCATGGCCCTGTTTTGACCGAAAATCTCGGCTATTATCTCAATTTGTATGATATCTGGTCGTCCTACGGTGTGGAGAGCGAGGGCGTTGTGATCTGCTATACCTCCGTCTACGGCAACACCAAAAAGGCGGTGGAGCTGTTGGCCGAGGAGCTGAAGGCGGCAGGCTGCCCCAAGGTGGCGGTCAACGATCTGGCTCGCTGTGATATGGCCGAGGCGGTGGAGGATGCCTTCCGCTACGGCAAGATCGTTTTGGCAACCACCACCTACAACGGCGATATCTTCCCCTTTATGAGAAACTTTATCCATGACCTGACCGAGCGGGGCTATCAGAACCGCACAATCGGTGTCATCGAAAACGGTAGCTGGGCGCCTGCTGCCGCACGGATCATTAAAAAGATGCTGGAGGGCGGTAAGAATCTCACCTTTACCGATACCACCGTCACCATCCATTCGGCGCTCAATGAAGTTAGCGAAGCGCAGATCAAAGCGCTTGCAAAAGAATTAATATAATTTGGAGGAAAAGAGTATGAAGTATGTATGTGAAGTTTGCGGTTATGTTTATGATGAAGCCGTAGGTGATCCCGATAACGGCA
The DNA here is from genome assembly GCA_017396865.1 of Clostridia bacterium. The sequence goes on from JAFQKO010000149.1 coordinate 18,187, forward strand.
TCGAAGCCGGCACCAAGTGGGAAGATCTGCCCGAGGATTGGGTCTGCCCGCTGTGCGGTGTTGGTAAGGATCAGTTTGCGGAGGAATAAGCCATGGCTGCTCTGGTGATAACACAGGATAATTTCGAAGCCGAGGTGCTTCAAAGTGATCGCACCGTGTTGGTCGATTTTTGGGCAAGCTGGTGCGGCCCTTGCCGTATGCTCTCGCCCATCGTC
>JAFQKO010000017.1 GCA_017396865.1 Clostridia bacterium
CATAGAGAACCCACATGATCTTAGCTGCGTCCATGGCAGAGCCGCCGCCCAGCGCGATAATGGTATCGGGCTTGAAGGCTGCCATCTGCGCCGCACCCTCGGTGGCGTTGGCCAAGGTGGGATCGGGCTGCACGTTGAAGAAGGAGGTGTGGGCGATGCCCATCTCGTCCAGCTTATCGGCGATGGGCTTGGTATAGCCGTTTTCATACAGGAAGGTATCAGTTACGATAAATGCTCTCTTCGCACCGCGGACGGTTCTCAGCTCATCCAGCGCAACGGGTAGGCAGCCCTTCTTGATATAAACCTTTTCAGGGGCACGGAACCAAAGCATATTTTCCCTTCTTTCTGCAACAGTTTTGATATTCAACAGGTGCTTCACACCGACGTTTTCGGAAACGGAGTTGCCGCCCCAGGAGCCGCAGCCCAAGGTGAGGGACGGAGCCAGCTTGAAGTTATACAGATCGCCGATACCGCCGTGGGAGGAGGGGGTATTCACCAGAATACGGCAGGTCTTCATTCTTGCGGCAAAAGCGCTGATCTTTTCCCGCTCGGTGATCTCATTGAGGTAAACGGAGGAGGTATGACCGTAGCCGCCGTCGGCAACCAGCCGCTCGGCCTTATCCAAGCCCTCCTCGAAGGTCTTGACCTTATACATAGCCAGCACGGGGCTGAGCTTTTCATGGGCGAATTCCTCGGCAAGCTCTACGCTCTCCACCTCACCGATCAGGATCTTGGTGCCGGCGGGCACCTCAATACCGGAAAGCTCGGCCATTCTGACGGCGGTCTGGCCGACGATCTGAGCGTTCAGCGCACCGTTGATGATGATGGTCTTACGCACCTTTTCGGTCTGCTCCTCATCGAGGAAGTAGCAGCCGCGGGCAGCAAACTCCGCCTTCACGGCATCGTAGATGCTCTCCATTACGATAACCGACTGCTCGGAGGCGCAGATCATACCGTTATCGAAGGTCTTGGAATGGATGATGGAGTTGACCGCCAGCAGAATATCGGCGCTCTCGTCGATGATGGCGGGGGTATTACCTGCGCCAACGCCCAGAGCGGGCTTACCGCTGGAATAGGCAGCCTTTACCATGCCGGGGCCGCCGGTGGCAAGGATGATATCCGATTCCTTCATCACAGTATTGGTCATATCCAGCGAGGGAACGTCGATCCAGCTGATGATGCCCTCGGGTGCGCCTGCGGCAACCGCAGCATCCAGCACCAGCTTAGCAGCGGCGATGGTGCAGTTCTTGGCGCGGGGATGGGGGGAGATGATGATGGCATTACGGGTCTTCAAAGCCAGCAAGCACTTAAAGATTGCGGTAGAGGTGGGGTTGGTGGTCGGAATTACCGCAGCGATCACGCCGATCGGCTCGGCGATCTTTTGGGTACCGAAGGCCTTATCCTCCTCGATCACACCGCAGGTTTTGGTGTTCTTATAGGCATTATAGATATACTCGGAGGCATAGTTATTTTTAATAACCTTATCCTCAACAACGCCCATGCCGGTTTCTTCAACCGCCATCTTGGCCAGCGGGATTCTTGCCTTATTGGCTGCGGATGCGGCGGCCAGAAAGATCTTATCGACCTGCTCCTGCGTATAGGTTGCAAAAACCTGCTGAGCGGCACGCACTGCTTTGATTTCCTGCAGCAGGCGATCTACGCCGTCCACGATCAAACGTTCGTTCTTTTCCATTTTTTGCTCTCCTTCATATATAATCCAATTTATAACAAAAATAGCATTCGGACGTAGTTTTTCAACATCCGAATGCTATTATACCAAAAGCATAACTGATTTTCAAATGCGATTTTGATATGGTTGCCATATCATTTCAGACATAGATTCTTTGCTTCGATCAGCGAGCCGATAAAAGCGCGATCCAGCGCAGAAAGCTTATAATCCTTGCGATAGATCAGCACGTCCTTATAGAGCTTGGAATTAACCACGTTGCGCTTTTGCACCAGATCATGCTGCGCCAGCATATCCTCCGAAAGGGGCGAAACCCACATAAAGGCCTTGGGCATCTGCTCCAGCAGCTGAAACTGGCTGGCACGCTCATAAACGTAGATCCGCTTATCGACGTATTCCGAAAGCTCTGCCTTTTTAACGTCGATCAGCGGCAGATTCGGCACGTAGGGATCGGCATGGCAGATCTCAAAATAAGGCGCCAGCTCCTCCGGCTTGATGGATACACGCTTGGCCAGCGGATGCTTTTTATTCATCAGCAGGCAATAGGAGAATTCGGCGATGGTTTCGCTGACCAGCTTTTTCTCATCGAACTGATTTTTAAAATACTGCTCGAAGCATTCCTGATAGCGAACGATGCCTAAATTAAACTCCTCCTTCACCACGTTATTGATGGTGCGCATGGAGTTGGTTTCCTTATAATATATTTCGGCCGACTCCTCGGTATCCAGCTCCGAAGCAAAATTCACGAAGGCAGAGGCGATATATCCCGCCCGCGGTCCCGAAACGGAAAACCGCTTACGGCTGGTTTTTCCCTTCTGATAAAGCTCCTCCATCTCATCGACCTGCGCGATGATGCGGCGGGCATATTGCAAAAACTCCTCGCCGTCGGGGGTAATGGAAATACCCTTGGGGGTACGGTTAAATATCGTGATCCCCAGGCTTTCCTCCAGCTCGCGCACCGCGCGGCTCAGGTTCGGCTGACCCATATAAAGGTTTTCCGCCGCCTTGCTGATGGATTGGGTTTTCGCAATCTCCACCGCATATTTCAAATGAACAATATTCATTCCCTTGCCTCCCGCGACACCCGCTTACCGACTCCGCAGACCAGCTCATAGTGGATCGTTCCGACCGCCTGCGCCAATTCATTCCAATCAATACCGCCGCCCATCAGGGTTGCCTCATCGCCTGCCTTACAGGGGATCTCGGTTACGTCTACCATCATCTGATCCATACAGACGGTGCCGAGGATCGGCGCCCGCTTGCCATGGATCAAGGCATAGCCCCGATTGGAGAGGCTGCGGGGATAGCCATCCGCATAGCCACAGCTTAAGGTGGCCACCCTTTGGGGCTTCTGCGTTGTATACCGCCGCCCATAGCTGATATCTCGGCCCTCGGGCAGCTCTTTCACAAAGGAAACGGTGGTTTTCACCGTCATAGCAGGGCGATAGGGATTCTCCCGTCCGCCCGGCTCTAAGCCGTAAAGAACGATCCCTGCCCGCACCATATCAAAATGATACGTCTCATCCAAAAAGATGGCAGCGCTGTTTGCGGCATGGCAAATCGGCTTAATGCCCTGCTCCGCCAGCAGACGGCGCACCGCCGCAAACCGCTCGGCCTGCGCTGCGGTATAGCCCTCCTCCCCATCGGTATCCGCCACCGAGAAATGGGTAAACAAGCCTTCCAGCTCCACCCCGGCAAGAGACGCCACAGCGGCAACCTCAGCGGCTGCCCTCTGCGGATCGAAGGCATCGAAGCCGATCCGACCCATGCCCGTATCCAAGGCGGCGTGCAGCTTGATTTGCTTACCCGCCCGCTCTGCCGCTGCACCGAATGCCTCGGCATCCGATACGGTAAAGACGGTTTGAGAAAGCTCCTGCTCCAGCAGCGTTTCGGCATAAGCGGCAGGGGTATAGCCCAAAATCAAAATCGGCTGCTTGATGCCGAGCTTCCGCAGCTCCACCGCCTCCTGCAGGCAGGAAACGCCGAATTGATCGGCGCCGCTCTGCGCCAGGAAGGGTGCCACCTCGGCAACGCCGTGGCCATAGGCATTCGCCTTGACCACCGCCATTACCTGCACCCCTTCTCCGACACGGCGGCGAACGGTATTCAGATTTTCCCCGATGGCAGAAAGATCAATTTCCGCCCAGGTTCTCTTAAAAATTTCCATGCTCCAATTCCATCCATGCATCGTCAAGATAATCGGCGATCCGATCGGGCTGCAGCGTACGCACGCTATGCTCCCTTGCGGCAAGCTGCGCCGCACGGTTATGCAGCCAAACACCCGTTTGCACCAGCGCGAGAGGCTCGCCCTTCCCTGCCAGCAGGCCTGCGATCAGCCCCGCCAGCAGATCTCCGCTGCCGCCCTTGGCCAGCGCCGAGCAGGGCGCCGAAAGAACGGCGGTTTGTTCGCCGTCCGTTACGACGGTTGCCGCATCCTTCAACACTAAAATCACTTGATATTTCTTGGCAAATTGCTCGGCCAACTCCAGCCGATTCTCCGCCACCGCCCGCGGATCCATCCCAAGCAGGCGGGCAAATTCGCCCAAATGCGGGGTCAGCACCGTAAGCGCCTTGCGGGGGGCAAGAAAGCTCTGCAGATGCCAAAGGCCATCGCCATCCACAACCAACGGCTTCTCGGTGCGCCAAAGGTATTTCACCCGCTCGCCCGCATCCTCCGATCGACCCAGACCGCTGCCCGCCAGATAGGCATCGCAGCCGAGGGGATACAGATCGGTTTCCTTTTTCAAAACAGGCCCGTAAAATTTAGCGGCCGCCGCAGCCCGCGGGCCTTCGGGCAGATAGCCGAACACCAGACCGACACCGCTGTTCAAGGCGCCCTTCAGCGCCAGCGCTGCCGCGCCGGGATATTCCTCTGCGCCCACCAGCAGCCCCACCGCACCGTAGCTGTTCTTATGCCCCCAATCGCCGCGGAGCGGCAAGGAGGGCTGCAGCAACGAGCGGTGAATGCCGTCGCTATAGGACGTCGGAATTCCGATATCGGCCAATACCACCCTGCCGCAATCGGCAAAGAGATGGCAAGGCTTATAATAAGCAAAGGTAACGGTAAGAACGGGCTTCAAGGTGCCTTCGGCGCAAAGGCCGCTGTTGCCGTCCATGCCGCCGGGCAGATCGATGGCCACCACGGGAGCCTCCACGCGGGCAAAGACCTCCCGCGCCGCCTGCGGCAGCGCCCCATGAAAGCCGGTACCGAAGACCCCTTCAACCACCAGCGGAAAGCCTGCGGGATCCTCCACAAAGGGAACACCCAGCTCCAGGCATTTTTGATAATAATATTCGCAATCGGGAGATCGCTCTCCCTCGCCGACCTCCAGCACCGCAGGCTGATAGACGGGATGGAGCAGGCAGGCCAGCGCATAGGCATCCCCACCGTTATTCCCGCGCCCCGCCAACAGCACAACGCGGGTATAGCCCTTCTCCTCCATCAGCGCCGTTACCTCGCGGTACAGCGCCTCGGCGGCGTTCTGCATCAGCCGCAGCGAGGAAAAAACACCCTCCCGAACGGTACGCAGATCCATTTCCTTCATTTGAGTGGGGCTAACAAATTTCATCTGAGCTTACCCCGCGCACGGGTGGCGAACACCTCCAGCAGCGTTTCGCTGGGCTGGAACAGCACGCAGACCCGTTCACCGCTCTCAACGTGGGTAACCCAATAATATTCCGGTTCCTCGCCCTGATGGGTCAAATAGGAACGGATATGCCCCCTTTGGCTCTGCGGCAGATTTTCGATCGGCCCATAGCTTTCGGTTTTACCGATAAAATAGGTGCCGAGCTCCTTCCGCTTTTCCAGATTGATGATCTTGGCGACCCGCAATTCATCCTCCACCAAGCTGAACTCATACTCATAGTGGAAGGAAAGGTAAAAGCGATATGCCACGTAGCAAAGAATTCCGCAAACGACCAGACCGAGCAGGCGAAGCAAAAAGATCGACCAAATACCGAGGGTCATCAGCAGAAGAGTGATCCCGATCCGCGCCGCTTGATCCTTTAAGGTCAGTTTATAGGGCAGGGTATATTCTGTAAAATTTTTCAAGGTTAAAGGCCTCCATATTAAAATACTATTTATATAGTATCACAACACAACGATATTTTCAACAAAAAACGTATGAACTAAAATTTAAAAATTAAGACTTGTATTCCGAGCGGGTTTATTATATAATATATTCATAGTTTAAATGCAGGAGGTTATTGAAGATGCTGGATCAAACTCAACCCTTTAAAATTCAAAAGGATCAAGAAATGCAGATGAAGGAAGTGCTCTCGGCCGTTTATGCTGCTTTGATCGAAAAAGGATATAACCCCCTCAATCAGATCGTGGGGTACATCCTGAGCGAGGATCCCACCTACATCACCAACCACAACAATGCCCGCGCACTCATCCGCAAGATCGACCGCGATGAGCTTTTGGGCGAGTTAGTCAAATTCTATTTAGAGCATTAAAAAGGACGGTGCATGGAAAAATTCCATGCACCGTCTTTTTTTATTTTTTCGGATAGTATTGAAAAACAGGCTGATTGCCCTGATACAAAATCACGCAATCGCTCATCATCTGCGGATAAAAATGCTCCTGCATCGTTCCCCAATCGTATACCTTATCGGCGGCAACGTCCACCGCATAGATATGGGCTCCTCCCTCCACGGTGACCACGTATCCATCGGAAAGGGCCAGATGGGAAAGGCGGAGATTCAGATGCTCCTTCACCTGATTGGTGGCGGGATCATAGGAGCAAAGCACCGAGCTTTCCTCTGCCGAAACCAAAAAAGCGATCTTGGCACCGTCGACGGCGACCACGTCCTCGGGTGTTTTTCCCTTACCGTAGTAGATCAGGCGCTCCTGATCGGCGCCATGCTCCCGAATTTGGAGAAATCCATATTCATCGTTGCGATAATACAGCGCATGGTCGGTGAGCCAAAAATCATCCACCGCATAGTCGGTTTTCACAGCGCTCGGCAGCATATTGGAAAGCTCCATCCGCTGCAACCGCCCATTGGCTGCGGTAGGGAGATAATAAAGCACCCCTTCCCGTACCTGATAGGAGCCGCAATCCTTCAGCACCTCGCTTTTCTTCTTCGAAGCGATATCATAAGCATACAGCGACGGCTCCTCGGCGATCTGATAATATACCTTATTCCCCAAAAGAGCGATATTGCAAACGTCGCCCTCCAGCAAAAAGGTGGCGGCAGTTTCGTTCTTATTATAGAGCATCAGCCCGACCTTCCCCTCATGCTCGCCCCGCATGGCGATCCAATCGCCCTGCTCGGCGGCAAAGCGGTTGCCCCATTTCAGGCCGTTGGTGAAGGTATCGGTAATTACTAAGTTTTCCTGCTCGCCCGCAGGCGGAGCCTGCTGCTCGCCCTCGCTGCAGCCTGCAATCCCGAGCAACAGCAAGAAAGCCAGCATCAACGTTAAAGCACGTTTCATCTTTACGCTTCCTCGGGCAGATAGGTCTTAACCGGGAAGGAATCGGCGATCAGCTTGCGTGCTTCCTCCACGTCCTTCACCGCACCCAGTGCAATCAGCTGCGCCGCAATATTGCCCAGCACCGTGGCCTCAACAGGGCCTGCGTAAACGGGCAGGCCCGTTGCATTGGCGGAAAGCTGACAGAGCAGGGTATCCTGAATGCCGCCGCCCACCATACGGAGCACGTCGAACTTCTTGCCGGTCACGGCAGAAAGGTGCGCCACCGCTTCCTTATACTTCTGCGCAAGGCTGTAGTAGATCACCCGCATAACGTCGCCATCGGTCGCAGGCACGCTCTGGCCCGTCTCCTCGCAGATGGTGCGCACCCGACCCGGCATATTGCCCGGCGGGGAAAGGCGGGGATCATCTACGTCGATGATCGAATCAATGGTGCTCTCCAGCGCCATATTCTTGAGATCCTCGAAAGAATAGTCCTTCCCCTGCTTTTTGAAATAACGCTTGGTCTCCTGAATCAGCCAAAGACCCATGATATTACGCAAAAAGCGCACGTTACCGTAAGCGCCGCCCTCGTTGGAAAGGCGGGCAAGCCGCGCCTGCTCATCGTTGATGGGGGCATCCAGCTCGCAACCCAAAAGACTCCAGGTGCCGCAGCTGATAAAGGCGGTCTCCTCCCCTGCCTTAGCGGGAACAGCCAGCACCGCGCTGGCAGTATCGTGAGAGCCGACGGTGATGACCTTGGTTTCGGGATCCACCATCAGCTCCTCGGCCAGCTTGGGGGTAATATTGCCCAAAACACGGCCTGCATAGTGAAGCTCAGGTAGGATGGCAGGATCGATCCCCAGCGCCGCGAGCAGTTTTTCATCCCATTTTTTAGTTTCCACGTTCAGCATCGAGGTCGTGGATGCATTGGAATAATCGGCATTCTTCACGCCGGTAAGGAAATAACCGAACAGATCGGGCATCATCAGCAAAGTCTTGGCGTTTTTCAAAAGCCAAGGTTGCTTTTGCTGCAGCACGTAGAGCTGATTCAAGGTATTAAAGGCCAGATAGGGCACGCCCGAGATGCCGTAGACCTCCTGCTCGGAGATGCGCTCAAAAATGCCCCCGCCGATCTCGGCGTTGGCCTCGTCGCGATAGTGGCGGGGATTGCCCATCAGCATACCGTTTTCATCCAGCAGGCCGAAGTCCACACCCCAGGTATCGATACCGATGGCATCCACCTTACCGGCCTTCATAATGCCCTGCTTAATCTCATGGTAAAGGCGGAATACGTCCCAATAGAAGGTATCCCCCACCTGCACGGGATCATTGGAAAAGCGATGGATCTCCTCCATCTTTATCTTGCCGCCCTCCAACGTGGCCGCCATGGCTCTGCCGCTGGATGCGCCGAAATCAAATGCTAAAATTTTCATAATATCACCTCAATTTTTAGTATAACATAAACTTCAAAAAAAGCAAAGGATTTATTGACGAATTTTATCTTAAAGTATATAATATGAAATTGGAATTATATCGACAAGGAGATCAAATAACCATGAATCTTATCGAAGCAGATAAAAAAGCGCTGGAGCTGATCGCTCCCGCCGCCAAGGAGGCAGAAGAGATTGCCTTTTATACCACCGAGCGCGTCTTAAACGCCTTCCGTGAGGAGCGGGTGAGCGAGGTACACTTCGCAGGCTCCACCGGCTACGGCTACGGCGATCGCGGGCGGGATACCCTCGATCAGCTTTTTGCCCGCGCGCTGGAGAGCGAGGATGCGCTGGTGCGCCCCCAATTCATCTCCGGCACCCATACCCTGACGGTAGCCCTTTTCGGCGTTCTGCGCCCCGGCAACGTGATGCTGGCGGTGACCGGCAAGCCCTACGACACCCTCGATGAGGTGATCGGCATCGGCGGCAACCCCGGCGACGGCTCCTTAAAGGATTTCGGCATCGAATACCGCCAGATCGACCTCAAGGACGGCGGCATCGACTTTCCCGCCCTTGAAGAAGCCCTCAAGGACCCCGCCGTCAAGATGGTATTTGCCCAAAAATCCAAGGGCTATCAGGATCGCCCCACCCTCTCGGCCGAGGCGCTGGGCGAGATCGCCAAATTTGTTCATGAGCGGCGCGCCGACGTCGTTGTGATGGTGGACAACTGCTACGGCGAATTTTGCGAAAAGCACGAGCCCACCTACTACGGCGTCGACCTGATGGCAGGCTCGCTGATCAAAAACCCCGGCGGCGGCATCGCCCCCACCGGCGGCTACATTGCAGGCCGCTCCGACCTCATTGAGCAATGCGCCTATCGGCTGACCTCCCCCGGCATCGGCAAGGAGAGCGGCTGCACCTTAAATATTTTGAGAGAGTTTTATCAGGGTCTTTTCATGGCACCCCACGTTGTTTTGCAGGCGAAAAAGACAGCGATGTACGCCGCCGCGATGTGTGAACAGCTTGGTTGCAAGACTGCCCCCTCCTACGATGAACCCCGCTACGACATCATCCAGACCATCACCCTTAACAGCGGCGAAAACCTGCTGGCCTTCTGCAAGGGCATCCAATCCGGCTCGCCCGTCGACAGCTTTGTGACCCCCGAGGCATGGGATATGCCCGGCTACGATGCACCGGTTGTGATGGCGGCAGGCGCCTTTGTGATGGGCTCCTCCATCGAGCTTTCCGCCGACGGCCCCATGAAGCCCCCCTACATTGCCTTTATGCAGGGCGGCCTGACCTTTGAAAGCGGACGGCTCGGCATCCTCAAGGCAGTAGAGGGCATGAATCATGATTGATTTTCATATCCACACCACCTGCTCCGACGGAGCACTGCCCCCCGCCGAGATCCTCAAGCGAGCAGAAAAGCTGGGGCTGACCCATCTTTCCATCACCGATCATTTTTCCGTTTCTGCCTATGAGCAGCTCTGCGATCCCGCAATACGCAGCCTCTTCTCAGGTAAAATTTTGCTCGGAACAGAATTCAGCGTTCATCTCAACGGGCGGCCTGTCGACCTGCTGGGCTTCGGCCTGTCCTTTGAACAGAGCGACGCCTACATAAAAAAGACTTATCCGCCCCTTGAGGTGCGCCGCCGCAAAAAGATCATCGAGCTGCAGAATACCTATACCGAACGGGGCTATCGGTTCGACAACAAATTTATAGAGCAGTACGTTTACGACGGCGGCTTCTGGCAGGATATTTTCCGCCGTGCTTTGGTCAAATACCCCGAAAACATCGCGCGGTTTACCAACCCCGATTCGGCAACGAATACCAAGAGCTTTATGTATTGCGAGATCAACAATCCCGCCAGCCCCTTCTACATCGATGCCTCCAAATCCCTTCCCTCCATCGAGGAGGTCTGCACCTTCATCCGTGAAAACGGCGGTGTTTCCATCCTTGCCCACCCGGGCATGTATGACCGATCGACCCAGGATATGATCGAGGAGATGATCCAAGTTGCCAAGCCCGACGGGCTGGAGGTTTGGTATGCCCAACACACACCCGAGCAACGGGCGCAGTTTGCGTCGCTTTGCGAAAAGCACAACCTGATCTTCAGCGCAGGCAGTGATTACCATAACGATGCCCGGGAGGCCGCAGGCAACGTTTTGGGTATCCCCGCCTACAAAGACCTCTGCCCCATTGAACAAATTTTGCAATGGGCAGAAAAATTACCGATGATCTAAAGGAGTATAACAATGGCCTATTCCATCCTGCCCCGCCCCAAGCGGAGCCAAACCGAAAACAGGCAGTTTACCTTCGATACCCTACGCATCTTCACCGTTGGCAACGGTGCCGCCTTTGCCCGCACCCTAAAGGCGCTGATGCCGCGCATCAAAACCGAGGCTGCAGACCGAGAACATGCAAATGTTATCCTTTCGGTCGCGCCTGTATTCTCCTGCAAAAACGAGTATTGCGCCCTGCGCATCCTCCCCGACCGCATGGAGATCCGCTGCCAC
>JAFQKO010000150.1 GCA_017396865.1 Clostridia bacterium
TCAATTATGCCTTGTTAACGGAACCGAAGAGCTCCATCTTTTCCTTAACGGTAGCCTTGATGGCTTCAAAGCCGGGGGCCAGTAGCTTTCTGGGGTCGAAGCCCTTGCCTTCCTGGTCCTTACCTGCTTCGATATACTTGCGGGTTGCATCAGCAAAGGAAAGCTGGCACTCGGTGTTTACGTTGATCTTGGCAACGCCCAGAGAGATTGCCTTCTGGATCATATCGGCGGGGATGCCGGTACCACCGTGCAGAACGAGGGGCATACCTGCGGTAGCGGCCTGGATCTTCTCCAGAGCCTCGAAATCAAGGCCTGCCCAGTTGGCGGGATACTTGCCGTGGATGTTGCCGATACCGGCAGCCAGGAAGTCTACGCCCAGATCGGCGATCTTCTTGCACTCTGCGGGATCAGCCACTTCGCCGCGGCCGATAACGCCGTCCTCTTCGCCGCCGATGGAGCCGACCTCGGCCTCAACGGACATACCCTTGGCATTTGCCAGAGCGATGATCTCCTTGGTCTTCTCGATGTTCTCTTCGATACCGTAGTGGGAACCGTCGAACATAACGGAAGAGAAGCCGTCAGTGATTACCTTCTTGGCGCCTTCGTAGGAGCCGTGGTCCAGATGAACGGCAACGGGAACGGTGATGTTGAGCTCCTCGATCATGCCCTTCACCATGCCCATGACGGTTTTATAACCGCACATATATTTGCCTGCGCCCTCGGAAACACCGAGGATGACGGGGGAGCGGTTCTCTTCAGCGGTCAAAAGGATCGCCTTGGTCCACTCCAGGTTGTTGATGTTGAACTGACCGACGGCATAGTGGCCCTCATAGGCCTTCTTTACCATCTCTTTTGCGGAAACGAGCATTTTGAAATCCTCCTAATAAAAATTACTATCGTTATTATAAGACACTCAAACAAAAAAATCAACAATTTCTTTGACATTTCCCGAAACATCAGTTATACTTAACAATAGATTAATATGATTTTAGGGAAAGGATTGTTGAAAAAATGAATAAAATCATTATATCTGCCGATAGCACTTGTGATCTTTCACCCGCTTTGAAAGAGCAATATGGCTTTCATATCGTACCGCTCTACGTCAATTTGGGCGATGATTCGTTTCAGGACGGTGTGACCATCACACCGGAGGATATTTACGCCTTTGTTGCCGCCAATAAGCAGCTTCCCAAAACTGCGGCCGCAACGATTCCCGACTACGTTGAAGCCTTCTCTCAGTTTACCAAGGAGGGCTACGACGTCATTCATTTTAATATTTCGTCTTCCATGTCGGTCACCTATCATAATGCCACCCTGGCAGCCGAAGAGGTCGAGGGCGAGGGCAAGGTCTACGTTGTCGATAGCGCCAATCTCTCCACCGGTACCGCTTTGCTGATGCTGGATGCTTATGATATGAAGGAAGCAGGTAAGAGCGCCGAGGAGATCGTTGCCGAGATCGAAAAGCGCGTTCCCTTGGTGCGTGCCAGTTTCGTGGTCGATACCTTGGATTATCTCAAGATGGGCGGTCGCTGCTCCGCAGTTGCGGCGCTGGGTGCCAATCTGCTGAAGCTCCATCCCCGCATTTACGTTTCCGGCGGTAAGATGGGCGCGGCCGAAAAGTATCGCGGCTCCATCGATAGTGTCATCGTAAAGTATGCCAACCAGATGCTGCAGGAAAATGCAGGTAAGGTGGTGGGCAACCGGTGCTTTGTTACCCATACCAAATGCCGCCCCGAAACGGTGCAGATCGTGATCGATACCGTAAAGGCGGCAGGCATCTTTGAGGAGATCATCGAAACCGAGGCGGGCAGCGTGGTCAATAGCCATTGTGGCCCCGGTACCCTCGGTGTGCTCTTTGAGGTAACCGAATGATCAAGGTCGCAGTCGGGCTGAGCGGCGGCGTGGATAGCGCCGTCAGCGTCCTGCTGCTGCGGCAGGCGGGCTTTGCACCGTACGGTGTCTTTTTGCAGATGCATGGCGTCGGCAATGAGGTTGAGGCGGCTCGCCGTGCTGCGGAAGAACTGCAGATCCCGTTTGCGGTAAAGGATCTGCGCCCCTTGTTTGAAAAAGAGGTGCTGCGCCCCTTTGCCGCCATGTATAAAAGAGGGGAGACCCCCAATCCCTGCATCCTGTGTAATCCTGCGGTCAAGTTCCGCGGGCTGCTGGAGGCAGCAGATGAGCTGGGCTGTGAAAAGATCGCAACCGGCCATTACGCGCAGGTGGAGCAGTGCGAGGGGCGCTTTTTGGTGCGCCGCTCGGAGGGCTCGGAAAAGGATCAAAGCTATATGCTTTACGGCTTGGGGCAGGAGGTGCTCTCCCGCCTGATTCTGCCGCTGGGGCAGGCAACCGATAAAGCTGAGGTGCGCCGCTTGGCGGAGCTGCAGGGCCTTTCCGCTTCCCAAAAGAAGGATTCGCAGGATATCTGTTTTCTGGAATCGGGCAGCTCCCATGCTGCGTTTATTGAGGCTTATACCGGCACACCTCCCGAAAAGGGCACGATCGTTGATCCCCTCGGCAGGGTGCTGGGCACCCACAACGGCATTTGCTGCTATACGGTGGGTCAGCGCCGCGGATTGGGGGTGGCCGCCACCGAGCGGCTTTACGTGGCGGAGCTGGATCCGAAGGAGAATACCGTTGTGCTCGGCCCGAAGGAAACGGTGGAAACCGAGCAGGTGATTCTGCGGGATGCGGTTTTGCATCTCCCGTTGTCGCGGGAGGGGCTCACCGCTAAGGTGCGCTATCGGGATCGTGATACCGCGGTTCGGGTGGAGGAGCTCGGCGGGGGCAGGCTGCTGCTCTGTTTTGATGCTCCGAAATTTGCAGCCGCACCCGGTCAGAGCGCGGTGATTTATTGGAAAAATTTCGTAATCGGCGGCGGTTTTATCGAAAAAGCGCTAAAAAAAGTATAAAATTTCTAAATAAGCACTTGCAATTTTGTACATTTTAATGTAATATATAGATATGTATATATCCTATGATAGGCGAGGAGGACGCATATGGCTGAAAATGAAAAGCTTGAAGGCATTCAGATGGAGGAATTAGAGGCTCTTGCCGGTGAATTCACTCTTGATGATTTAGCCCAGTACGACAATGAATTGGAATTTGATGTAACCGATCTGGAATCCATCAAGCCCGTCTATACCAAGAAAGAAAGAAACCGCTTGATCTTCATGAGCAACAAAGTTTCTTCCATTATTAAATGGGTATTGGCAGGTCTGGGTCTGGTCGGTGTAGTTCTGTTTATTCTGGCAATGGTAAGCCCCGATATCAGCGAAGCGCTTACAACGACTGTTTCTAAAGCAGTTGTCGGTGTGTTGGCAACCGTGTCGAATCTTCTGCCCATCTCCTTGATGGAGGTGCTGGTGGTTGCGCTCGCAGCAGGTCTGCTGATTTATATCGGCTTCCTGGTATATAAGACCATCCGCGAGAAGGAAGGCGTGAAGATCGCCGGTATCTGGATGCAGTTTGTTTATACGCTGTTTGCAGTGATCGGTGTTGGTTTCTTGCTCTTCTCTCTCTGCTATGGCGTTACCATCTTCCGTCCTTATCTTTATAAAACAAGCTTTAAGGGTGCATATCAGCCCCAGCTGTTTACCGAGCAGACCATGGGCAGTGCTCTGATCTACTATACCGAGAAGGTGAACGAGGTTGCTGTTGGTGGTATGTCCAACATCTTCTTCGCAGCAGACGGTAGCTCTCAGTATGCCAGCAAGGGCAGCTCCATTGAAGAGATCGGCGCCGCTGTTAATGAGTGCTTCAAGGTTGCCGCCAAGGATAAAGGCTTTGCCTTCCTGGATGGACCCGACGTTGTTGTTAAGGAAATGCTCGCAGCTCCCCTCTATTCCATGATGGGTGTCGGCAGTATGTATTCTCCCTTCACCGGTGAGATCCTTGTTAACCCCGATTATCCCGAAATGGTTGTGCCGATGCAGATCGCCCGTGCGATCGCTAAGCAGCGCGGTGTAGCTGATGACGGCGATGCCAGCTTCGTAGCATATCTGGTTTGCACCAAGTATGCCGACGTTGCGGCAAAGACCAATAAGAAATATAACTTCGACTACATTAAGTATTCCGCCTACATGGATGCATATATGGAGGTTGGCAACGTTGCCTATCTGGCAAACACCAATATCCATCTCTACTGCACTTCTGCTTTGAAGGAAGATGCCAAGAAGGATATGATCGCCTACGTGAAGGCCTTGGATGCCCTTTATGGCAATACCGCAAACCTCGAGTTCGTAGCCGCCATGGAGCGTACCCCCTCCAACGACTATTTGCAGCTCCCCAAGGTTCTGTATATGGACTTCAATCAGCGTGTAAGCGACGGTCATATTAAGCTGACCTACAACACTAACGATAACCCGGTTCCCGTTAACAGCACCATCTACTACTACATGAGATACCTGGTTACCGACTTTGTACAGCATGAGGCTGCTTGGAAGAATGAAGCTACGGAGCTTTGGGAAGAGAAGAACAATAAGCCTGAGCTCAACGATGGTTCTGCCGATTCCATCAACCCCTTCCAGCAGAATGAAAGACCGACCCCCGGTGCTTCTTCTGAATCGGACGAAACCTGATAATAAAACCACCCTGCTGAGCAGGGTGGTTTTTTCATCCTTATATAAATATAAAGAGCACCCGATGGGGTGCTCTTTATATGCGGCCGGCGCTTAGCCTAAATTCATGGAGTTCAAAAGGTCTCTCAAGGCTTTCAGTTCTTCATCGGTAAAGGAAACGCCTTTGTTCATCTTGGTGCCGTCGGGCGACCACTCACGCAGGTCGTATTTGGGGGCACGCTCCATCCAGCTGATCTTATTCAGCTGCTTTGCCCAGCCATTCGCGTTTTGCGGCAGATCGCCAAAATGTTCGGTGATCTCATACTTGAATTCTGCCACACCGGATCCCTCCTTTATATTAATATAAATATATTATATAAGCAGATATGGAGGAATGTCAAGAAATATTCACACGATATTCACAAAAATTTTAATTTCAAGTGTTGACATTGCGCGAAAAACATGGTAAAGTATGGGTGTTAGCACTCGAAGGGTTAGAGTGCTAAAAAATAGAAGGGTAGGAAATGAGGATGAAAGAACGGCTGAACGTCATCTTAAAGGCCGCCGTGGAAGCCTACGTTGATTCGGGCGAACCGGTTTCCTCAAAACTGATATTGTCGCGCTCGGCGCTGGAGGTATCTTCGGCAACGGTCCGGAATGATTTGGCGGAGCTGGAGCGGGAAGGCTATTTGGAGCAGCCCCATACCAGCGCAGGCCGAGTTCCCACAGAGAAGGGCTATCGCTATTACGTTGACCATCTGCTGCAAACGGCGATTCTGCCGGTAGAGCGTGCAACGAGCATTGAAGCTGCGCTGGAGGATCCAACCGGCAACGTGGATGAATTCTTGAAGCATGCGCTCTCTCGGTTCTCGGAGATCACCGGCTATACGGCTGCGGCGGTAATGGCGCATTCCGATGAGGATCGCATCATTAAGGTCGAGCTTGTTAAAACCGCTGATAATTGCCTGAACCTTGTGGCGATCACCAAGAGCGGAACGGTAAAGAACAGCTTTTGCCGATTCTACTTTTTGGCCGACGATTCGGAAATCGCATCCCTTTCCGAGCTGCTGAACCGCTTTTTGGGCGACGTTAGCTTTACCCGCCTGACCGACGAGGATTTTGCCGTTCTGGAGGAGCAGATCACAGCCTTCCATCAGAATTGGAATTTTCTGGCAGGTGTAGTTAAAAACATGGTTGATTCCATCCGTAACCCTAAGGTTTTTGTATCCGGCCAAAGCAATCTGCTCTCGCACCCCGAATTTTATGAGGTGCATAAGGTGCAGAATGTGATGCGCTTCTTGAGCCACGAGGAGGAAATCCGCTCCTTGCTGAGCAAGCAGGAGGGCGAGGTTCTTTCCATTGCCATCGGCAGCGAGATTGCAGGCATCAATTTCAGCGACATGGGCTTGATCGTTCGGAAGTACGGCAGTAAGTCCGGCTTCGGCGCAATCAGCCTGCTGGGCCCAAAACGCATGGACTACGGTGCAAATGCATCGCAGGTGGAATACTTCGCAAAATGTATCGAACAATATTTAAAGGATAGGGAGGGTTCTTAATGGAAGAAACCAAGAACAACGTAGCGCCGGAAGAAACCGCAGCGCCGGCGGCCGAACCCCAAAAAGAAGAAGCGGCCCCCAAGAAGAAAAAGAAGAAAAATGAATGGGAAGAAAAATTCAACGCAGAGCACGATCAGTATTTGCGGCTCTATGCTGAGTTTGATAACTTCCGTAAGCGTACCGCGCGGGAGCGTGATCGCCTGGTGGGCGATGGCGTGACGAAGGCGGTCAACGCAATTCTGCCCGCGATTGATAACCTTGAGCGAGCAATCGCAGCGGCAGGCGAAGGCGAGGGCAGCCTTAAGAGCGGCGTGGAGATGACGATGCGCCAGCTTTTGGATAGCCTGAAGAATATCGGGGTAACCCCGATGGGCGAGAAGGGCGAGATCTTCGATCCCAATCGCCATGAAGCAATGATGCATATAGATGACCCTGAATATAAGGAAGGCGAAATTGTTGAGGTCTTCCAAAGAGGTTATATCTATAAAGACGAAACCGTGATCCGACACGCGTGTGTCAAAACAGCCAATTGAGTTAAGGAGGAAAATAACCATGGGAAAGATTATCGGTATTGACTTAGGTACAACAAATAGCTGCGTAGCAGTAATCGAAGGTGGCGAGGCCACCGTTATCGCAAACAGCGAAGGTGCCCGCACCACGCCGTCTGTCGTTGCATTCAGCAAGAGCGGCGAGCGGATGGTTGGCCAGGTTGCAAAGCGTCAGGCAATCACCAACCCCGACCGCACCATCTCATCCATTAAGCGCGATATGGGCTCTGCCCGCCGCGTTTCCATCGACGGTAAGGATTATTCCCCTGAGGAGATTTCTGCGTTTATTTTGATGAAGCTGAAGGCCGATGCAGAGGCATTCTTGGGCGAGCCCGTAACCGAGGCCGTTATCACCGGTCCTGCCTAGTTCCGCGACTCTCAGCGTCAGGCTACCCAGGACGCAGGTAAGCTCGCAGGCTTGGACGTAAAGAGAATTATCAATGAGCCTACCGCCGCAGCGTTGGCATACGGTGTGGA
>JAFQKO010000151.1 GCA_017396865.1 Clostridia bacterium
AAGAATTTTGCAGCGGGCTTCAAAAGATCGCCGATGAGCAGGATATCCTGCTGATGGTGGATGAGGTGCAAACGGGTAACGGCCGCACCGGTGCCCTTTATGCCTATATGAATTTTGGTCTTCATCCCGACGTGGTCACCACCGCAAAGGGGCTGGGCGGCGGTCTGCCGATCGGCGCCTGCCTGATGGGTGAGCGGGTGAAAGACGTGCTTACACCCGGTAGCCACGGCTCTACCTTCGGCGGAAATCCCATCGCCGCGGCCGGTGCACTGAATATCCTTTCTCGGATCGATGATGCGCTGCTGGCCGAGGTGCGGGCAAAGTCGGCGTACGTTTTTGAAGCGCTCTCCAATGCCGAGGGCGTTAAGAGCGTCAGCGGCATGGGCTTGATGATCGGCATCGAAACCGAGCGCCCCGCAGGGGAGGTTATTGCCGCCTGCCATGCCAAGGGTGTGCTGGTTATTAAGGCAAAGGATAAGGTTCGCCTGCTCCCGCCGCTGAATATTACGATGGAACAGCTTGAAAGGGCTGTTGCTGTTATAAAGGAGTGTGCCCAATGAATTTAAAGGGTCGTCATTTTTTGAAACTGTTGGATTATACCCCCGCCGAGATGGAGTATCTTCTTGATCTTGCCGCTGAGCTGAAGGCAAAGAAAAAGGCGGGGATCGCCCATGATACTTGCAAGGGAAAGAACATTGCGCTGATCTTTGAAAAGACCAGTACCCGTACCCGCTGCAGCTTTGAGGTTGCCGCCTATGATCTGGGGATGGGAGTTACCTACCTGGATCCTACAGGCTCTCAGATCGGTAAAAAAGAAAGCATCGCCGATACCGCCCGCGTGCTGGGCAGAATCTACGACGGTATTGAATACCGTGGCTTCGGTCAGGAGATCGTGGAAGAATTGGCCGCTCACGCGGGTGTGCCCGTTTGGAACGGTCTTACCAATGAATTCCATCCCACCCAGATTCTGGCTGATTTTCTCACCATCCGTGAGCATTTCGGCAAGTTGAAGGGGATCAAATTGGTCTATCTCGGTGATGCCCGCTATAATATGGGTAATTCCCTGATGGTCGGCGCGGCCAAGATGGGTCTGCATTTTGTGGCCGCCGCCCCCAAGGCCTATTGGCCCGATGCAAAATTGATCGAGGAATGCCAAAAGGTAGCCGCCGAAACCGGTGTGGTGCTGGAGTTTAATGAAGATCCGAAGGCCGCCGTTCAGGGTGCCGACGTATTGTATACCGACGTTTGGGTCTCCATGGGCGAGCCTGCCGAGGTTTGGGAGGAGCGCATTAAGGCTCTTTCTCCCTATCAGGTCAACCGTGAATTGATGGAGATCGCGGGCGAGAATGCCGTCTTTATGCATTGCCTGCCTGCGTTCCATGATCTTAAAACCGCAGTCGGTAAGGAAATGGGCGAAAAGTTCGGGATCGCCGAAATGGAGGTCACCGACGAGGTCTTTGAGAGTAAGCAATCCATCGTCTTTGATGAGGCGGAAAATCGGATGCATACCATCAAAGCAGTTATGGCGGCGACTTTATGAGAATCTACGACTCTGTTGAAGAATTGATCGGCAATACCCCGCTGCTGCGCTTGAATCGTCTCTGTAAGGGGCTGAAGGCCGAGGTGTTGGTTAAGATCGAGCGGTTTAATCCTGCGGGCTCTGCCAAGGATCGGGTGGCGTTGGCAATGCTGGATGCCGCCGAGGCGGTAGGCAAGCTGAAGCCCGACTCAGTCGTGATTGAGCCCACCAGCGGGAATACGGGTATCGGCCTTGCCATGGTGGCAGCCATCCGCGGCTATCGCGCGATCATCGTGATGCCCGATACCATGTCGGTGGAGCGGCAAAAGCTGATGACCGCCTATGGCGCGGAATTGGTGCTCACCCCCGGTAAGGAGGGAATGAAGGGTGCCATCGCCGAGGCCGAGCGGCTGGCAAAGGAACTGCCGAATGCGCTGATCCCCGATCAGTTTGCCAATCCCGCAAACCCCGAGGCCCACTATCGAACCACCGGCCCCGAGATCTGGCGCGATACGGCGGGGAAGGTGGATGCCTTTGTGGCAGGCATCGGTACCGGCGGCACCATCAGCGGTGTCGGTCGGTATCTAAAGGAGCAAAATCCGGCCGTTCGGGTGGTTGGTGTGGAGCCCGCCTCCTCGCCGTTGCTCTCCCAAGGGAAGGCAGGGCCTCATGGTTTGCAGGGAATCGGTGCGAATTTTGTTCCCGCCGCGTTGGATACCAAGATTTATGACGAGCTGATCACCGTCACCGAAGAGCAGGCCTTTGCGGCAGGCAGAGCGGTGGCAAAGCAGGAGGGCTTGCTGGTCGGCATCTCCTCGGGTGCGGCATTGCATGCCGCCATGGAGCTTGCCAAGCGCCCCGAATATGCGGGTAAAACCATCGTTGCCTTGCTCCCCGATCTGGGCGATCGCTATCTTTCTACAACGCTGTTTGAATAACAAAAGGTCGAGATGATTACATCTCGACCTTTTTCGTTTAGTTATTGATTCCGTGATGGCAGGTGGGTGAAGTCATATCGCAGGCTTTAAAGGTGTAGCCGTTGGCGAGCGCCCATTGGATAACCTCTTCGACCGCATCTACACTGAATTTCTTGATATCGTGTTGCAAAACGTTGGCAACCTTGCAGGCAGAAATGGAATTTTTCATGTTGCGAACAACCTGTGCGGTGGTGGTTGCACCGCCCGCATCGTTGCTGTCAGCATTCCAGTCGAAGTAGCGGAACCCCTTTTCGGTCACCGCCTTGGTCAGGCGGGTCATGATCCCTTTGTTAAAGGAGCTTACCGTGTTGGAGCTGCCGCCGGGGAAACGCATCAGGTAGGTGGGCTTTCCGGTCTGTTCAATGATAATGTCCTGAATGATCTGCTGATCGGCGAAGAAGGCCTCCTCGCTGGCATAGATCTTGCGATAATTGTGGCTGGCGGTGTGGATGCCTACTGCGTGCCCCTCTGCCGCCATGCGGGAGATCAGATGGTTGTAGTTCGGCTTGTCGGTCACAAAGAAGGTGGCCTTTACGTTGTACTTTTTCAAAACGTCCAGCAACCGCGCAGTGTAGGGGCCGGGGCCGTCGTCAAAGGTGAGATAAATGGTTTTGTTGCCGGGAACAACGGTGTTGCTGTCAACGATGCCGGGCTTGGAGCCGGAGTAGGTAACCTTTGGCTTTTCCTTAACGGTCACGGTGCGCTCTGCATCGGTCGCGTTTCCGCTGCTGTCCTTGACCTTGTAGATCAGCTTGTATTCACCGGGCTTTTTGGTGTCCACCTCACCCGTAACTGTAACCTCCTTGGTCAGGTCGCCGTCGTAATTGTCGGTGGCGGCAAAGCCGGGCTCTTTGTATTCATCGCCCTCGGTCAGGGTGATTTTTTTGTCCCCCTTCAGGGTCAAGGCGGGGATGGCGGTGTCGATGATGGTAACGGTCCGCTCTGCCTCGGCATGGCGATTGGTCACCTCGGCGGTGTAGGTGAGGGTGTAGGTGCCCAACTTTTCGTTGTTTACCTCGCCGTCGGTGGTGATCTCAAGCTCGCGCCCGTCGGAAAGATGCCAGCGCCCCTTTAAGAGAGCCGTTGCACCCTCTTCCTTGTAAGCATCACCGTATTCCAAGGTCAGATGCTCTGCACCGTTGAGGGTCAGCTCAATGTGATAATTGTTGAAATACAAGAATCCGACTGTAAGCGCCGCCAGCAGCAAAACGATACCGGCAACGATCAGCGAGATCTTTAATGCTTTTCGTTCTTTAAACATCCTGAAACTCCTTTTGTTTTTTAAATATTATACCTTATATTTTTAGTATAATCAAGCATAAAAATAAGCACAGAACCTACAACGGCGGAAGCCGTAATCCCTCAAAGGAAGAGAGGGATTACGGTTGGTGCAGGATCTGAACCGGAAAGACGGCGCAGAACTGCGGGATTTCATTCTGCAAGAGCTGGAAAAGCAACTCGGTAAGGAGGCGGTTGCTTCAGAAATAAATAAAATCCGTCAGCAGGGAACTGCTAACGGATTGGATATTTCTTGGGAGGCGGCAAAGGACGAGTTGTGCGCGCGGATGATGCCGGAGATTCTTTTGAGAGGCAGAATAATTGAGGAGATGGCGAATCTGAATCCTCAAATGGCTGATTGGTTACGAAAAAGCATCTCTTGAAGAAACGGATGTTTTAGTTAGCTTTTACGTGGATGGTGAATATATTGTTCCTGTTCAGTTTGAAATAAAGAAGCAAAAGAATAGAGTTAGCAATTTGTACATGGCTGATGCGCTTAAAAAAATAGAAGCTGACGTCATGGGTGCAGGGCGGAAAAAAGGAAAATTCCGAGCCGTACCTGTTATCAGCTTCGATATCAGTATATCCAAGTTTTTTGAAAATGTCAACCCACAAGATAAAAATTTTAATAAGTATGTACCGGAATCTTTTTTGAAGGAGAATCAAAAAGCCGCAAAGGATGAGGCGGTTACAAGCGAAGTTGTAAAAATTACCAAAAAATTCAAAAAAACAAACGGTAAGCATCCGGATTATTGGAAGGATACGAACGCTGTCTATGATAAAATAACGGCGGCGCTGAATCCGTATCGGTTGGCAATGAATGCGCAGGTTGATCGGGCAGGGTGTGCAACGGATGGAGGAAAAAATCGTCGACGAATTATTGAGCGACGATGAATTCCGTTGCAGTCGGCTGTTTTGATATCTCATAGCCGATGATTTGAAAGTATCGCTCGCGGTTTGTGTGCCACTTCTGTGCCACCTTGGCGGCAAAAATAGCAAAAATAGACGCATTTTTGACTGCTTTAGCCATGATTTGAGCAAAACAAAAACGCCAAAAACCGCATCACAACTTGGTTTTTGACGTTTTTTCTATTGGTGGAAGTTAACGGGCTCGAACCGCTGACCCTCTGCTTGTAAGGCAGATGCTCTCCCAGCTGAGCTAAACTTCCA
>JAFQKO010000152.1 GCA_017396865.1 Clostridia bacterium
ATGTCCATTCCAATTTCCGAAGAAAACGATGAAGAATAAGAGAATCGTTATACCTAACAAAAAACTATCATATAAGAAAGGCGGTAGTGTTCCAATCACTACCGCCTTTCATCATCCATATATTAAGTCTGTGTTCACCAATTCTGCGGCTCTTTGTCGAATGTTATTCATTCTGCCAACCCACGCCGACTGATTATCCGCTTTGAGTTGTTCGGTCACACCCTCGCTCTCTGCCATCTGCTTTACAAGCCGAGAAAACATATCTTCTGCTTGTTTGTCGAGGTCAACGAGGTAACCGTTCAGTTTGCCACTTGTCAGCAGATGGAGATATAAAACCTTTCGGTGATGTTTAATGTACCGCAAGTGCCGCTGTCCCCATACACCAATAGGCTGTATTTCCCCGCTTCAGCCTTGATTTCTGCGCAGGTTTTACATCAATTATTTATATTTTTACATCAATTATTTATATGATATTGACAGTGGTACGCGCGTTAGATTATACTGAAATCAAAGAGAACATTCCATATCTTAAAGGAGGTATCGACATGAAAACTAAACGACTATTTATTTTATTGATCGTTGCGGTGATGATCCTTTGCACCGTATTCGGTGCGGAAGCGCATTCCTTCACCGACTATCCCGCAGAGCACTGGGGCAGCCTATACATCAACTGGGCTTACAGCCAAGGGCTGATGAACGGCATCAGCGCCGATGTCTTCTCCCCCGAGGCTCCCACCAACCGCGCCATGCTGATCACGGTGCTTTGGCGCTATGACGGATCGCCCCTCTCGGAAGCTGAGGCTCCCTTCACCGACCTGAACGGCGATTGGTATGAGCCGGCGGTGGCATGGGCCTATGAAAACGGCATTGTAAACGGCATCAGCGCCACCGAGTTTGCCCCGTACAAGCTCATCAGCCGCCAGGAGCTGGCAACCATTTTTTACCGTTATTCCATCAGCAAGGGAGGCACGCCCGAGATCGGCAGCGTGGATCTGACCTCCTTCCCCGACTACCAAAAAATCGCTCCTTGGGCAGAGCTTGCCATGGGCTGGGCCTACGAAAACGGCATCATTTCCGGCTCTGCGGAGGGAGATCAGCTTTGGCTGAATCCCCAAAACAGCGCCACCCGCGTGCAGATGGCTGCCATCTTCTACCGCTACAATGAGCGCATCCAAAACGCCGCCTTCGGCAAAGATAACATTTTAAAGATCATGTCCTATAATCTGCGCTGTGTCGATGATCCGGACGGCCGCTCAATCCAAGAGCGAGCCGACCGTTTCAAGGTGGTTATGAATACCTATCGGCCCGACGTTTTGGCCTTGCAAGAGATCACCCCCGTTTGGGTTTATCGCTTAACGGACGATTATTCCGAAACCGCCTACGGTGATTATCAGCTCCATTATGCCTTTCGCGCAGCAAGCAGCAAGGAAGCAACTCCCGTTATGTGGAACACAAACGTTTTAGAAGCGACCGATCATGGTTTCTTTTGGCTTTCCGACACCCCTGATACCGAAAGCATTGCGCGCAATTGGGGTGCAGAACTCTACCGGATCACCACTTGGGTAAAATTAAAGGTTAAGGCGACCGGAAAAGTATTTCTTTTTATGAGCACACGCTTTGATTTTACGCCGACGGCCCACACCAACAGCGTCAAACTGATCCACGAAAGAGCAAAGGCTTTGGGCGGCTTCAGCGATTATCCCGTTATCGTTGCCGGTGACCACAACTTCTCACCCTGGAAGCAAGGCTACAACGCCTACTATAACAACGATTTCGCCGACGTGAACTTTGAATTGAACGGCGATAATCTGCCCGGAACCGTTAACGGATACCACATAGGCAGCCACGACAGCGGCATGACCCTCGACTACGTCTTCTATTCCTACAAGAAGGCCGATCCCGTTCATTACGAAGTAGTGGACATGACCATTAACGGCAACTACGTTTCCGATCATCGCGGAATCTTCGCGAAAATAGCGCTGAAATAACGTCCTTTACACATGAACTGCCGCAGCAAAAAAGCAAGCTCATTTTTGTGCAATTTAAACAAATTACCATCTTTTCGTTGACAAATGCCATTTCATTCTGTATACTAAAATTAGGATCAATGATCCAAAAAAATAACAAAGGAGCTTTGAAAGATGAAAAGAGTAATTGCAATTGTTTTAGTACTTATTCTGGCGCTGACCTGCCTGGCCGCCTGCAGCGAAACCAAGGAAGGCAAATGCGAACTTTGCCAAAAGGAAGAAACCCTTTACAAGGTGACCAACGAAGGTGCTGAAGCATGGCTTTGCAAGACCTGCAAGGATGGCCTTGAAGCTCTTGCCGACGCAATGGAAGCCGCAAAATAAACAATTCGATAAGAACCACGGAACTCAATGCTCCGTGGTTCTTCGTTTTTGACGATAATCTTTCTATTGAAACAGCAAACTAAATATGGTATAATGCCGATATAACTGTATTATTAAAGAAGGAACCTGCGTATGTACCAAGCAATTGCTGATTTTTTCACCAACACCAATAATGCGCTCAGCTACGTGCTGATCGTTTTTTCTTTTAGTCGGCGGCTTTTATTTCACCTTCCGCACCCGATTTGCCCCGTTGCGTTTACTGCGGGAGCAATTTCGCGCGGTGACCGAAAAGCCCAAGGACAAAAAGGGCACCTCCTCCTTTCAGGCGTTGATGGTTTCCACCGCATCCCGCGTGGGGACAGGCAACATCGTGGGCGTTTCGACCGCCCTCTGCCTCGGCGGGTACGGTGCTGTTTTCTGGATGTGGCTGATTGCGCTGATCGGTGCATCCTCGGCGTTCGTTGAAAGCACCCTTGCCCAGATCTACAAAAAGAAGGGGCGCAACGGCTGCTACGGCGGGCCCGCCCACTACATCGAGGCGGCGCTCAAAAGCCGTGTGCCTGCTTTGATCTTCACGGTCTTTCTGATCCTGACCTACGGTGTTGGCTTCAATATGCTGGCCTCCTACAATCTGCAGGATACCTTCTCAGGCTACAGCTTTTACAATGCCGACTACACCCCTTGGATCATCGGTGGCATCGTTGCGCTGGCGGTTTGCTACTGCCTGATCGGCGGAGGCAAGCGGATTCTGCGGCTGACCGAGGTTCTGGTGCCGATCATGGGCATCGCCTACGTGTTGGTGGCGCTGGTTGTTGTTTGCATGAATCTGCCCGCCATGCCCGCCCTCTTCCGCCGCATCTTCTCCGACGCCTTTGATTTCCGCGCCATCTTCGGCGGATTCACCGGCTCCTGCCTGCTTTTCGGTATCAAGCGCGGCCTTTTCAGCAACGAAGCGGGCGTTGGCTCGGCGCCCAACGCATCGGCCAGCGCAGAGGTCAGCCATCCCGCCAAGCAGGGCTTGGTGCAGGTGCTCTCCGTTTTCCTCGATACCATTCTGATCTGCTCCGCCACCGCCTTTATGTGCCTGGCATCCGGCGTAGAGCCGACCGAAGCCGCCTCGGGCGCACCCTACGTACAGCAGGCTCTGAAGGCTTCATTGGGCAGCTTCGGCCCGATCTTCATCACCGTTGCCATGATCCTCTTCGCCTTTACCACCCTGCTGGGCAACCTCTACTACGTGGAGCAGGGCTTAAACTACCTCCTCAAGCGTGCACCCTCCAAGAAATTCATGCTGGGCTTCCGCATTGTGGCATCACTGCTGATCTTCGTTGGTGCGGGGCTTTCCGCAGGGCTCCTTTGGGACATCGCCGACATTACCATGACCTGCATGGCGCTGATCAACATCCCCGTCATCATCCTCTTAGGCAAATATGCCCTTCGCGCGCTGAAGGACTATGAAAAGCAAAAGAAGGAGGGCAAGGATCCCGTCTTTAAAGTCAAGGACATCGACCTGCCCCACCAAACCGACTATTGGAACTGATCCGAGGTGTAAATCTTTATGAAAACCAAGCTCTCACCCCGATTTTGGTGTGCTCTGACTTTGTTTAGCTTAGTTGGGCAGATCGCATGGGTGGTAGAGAATATGTATTTCAACGTATTCATCTACAAAATGTTCAACGCCTCCGCCGCCGACATTTCGGCGATGGTTGCCGCATCGGCCGCCACCGCGACCCTGACGACCATCTTTATCGGTGCGCTCTCCGACCGCATCGGCAAGCGGAAGTTATTTATCACCGCAGGCTGTATGCTTTGGGGCATCTCTATCTTCAGCTTTGTTTTTCTGCGGCTGGAGCTGATCGAAGCCATCTTCCCGCTGGCCACCTCTGCGGCAACGATCGGCGTTTCGCTGACAATTGTGCTGGATTGCCTGATGACCTTCTTCGGCTCCTCGGCCAATGACGCCGCCTTTAATGCATGGGTAACCGACAGCACCGACTCCACCAACCGCGGCGCCGCCGAAGGCATCAACTCCATGATGCCGCTGGTGGCGATTCTGGTGGTATTCGGCGGGTTTATGTTCTTCGATTTAGAGCAATCTAAAAGCTGGGTATGGATCTTTTCCATCATCGGCACCGTTGTTTTCCTGATCGGTCTGGTAGGCCTTTTTCTGATCAAGGAGCCCGCCATCAAGCCGAACAAGGAGCCCTACCTCAAAAGCATCCTCTACGGCTTCCGCCCTGCCACCATCAAAAAAAATCCCACACTTTACGCCTCATTGCTGGCATTCATCGTCTTTAATATCTCCATTCAGATCTTCATGCCCTATCTGATTCTCTATTATGAGAAATCGTTGGGGATGAGTAACTACGTACTGATCATGGCGCCCGCCATCATCTTGGCCTCGGTTGTTACCTTCCTTTGGGGGCGGGTATACGACAAAAAGGGCTTTTTCTTCTCGGGGATTTTCGCGCTGCTGTTTCTTGCCTGCGGCTACTGCCTGCTCTTCGGATTCCGCGCCACGCCGATCGTTTTCATCGGCTCACTGCTGATGATGAGCGGTTATCTGGCAGGAATGGCTGTTTTCGGGGCAACCATCCGCGACAACACCCCTCTCGGCAAAGCAGGTCTGCTGCAGGGCGTTCGAATCTTTTCGCAGGTCTTTATTCCCGGCATAGTCGGACCGTACATAGGCTCTTTTGTTTTACGCAATGCAGAAACCATCCGCAACAGCGACG
Source organism: Clostridia bacterium (assembly GCA_017396865.1). Next base: position 5,087 of record JAFQKO010000152.1, read on the forward strand.
GCACCACCTCCTTCCTGCCCAACCGAAACATCTTTTTGGCGGCGCTGATCGCCCTGCTGCTGATCCTGCCGCTGCTGCTTTTGATCTTTAAGACCAAAAAGCAGGTATTTGCAACCTTAAAAACCCCCTTCGAGCCGGATATGGATCCGATCTGCCCTTTCTCGGAATATCCCCGCCCGCAGCTGCGCCGCGATTCCTATTTCTGCCTCAACGGCGAATGGGATTTTGCGGTGCGCGGCAAAAAGGAAACCACCCCTCTCGGCAAAATCCTGGTACCCTTTCCGCCCGAGAGCCGTCTTTCGGGGATCGAGCGCACCATCGGCGAAAAGGAGCTGATGCTCTATTTCCGCACCTTCTCCCTGCCCAAGGGCTTTCGAAAAGAGCGTGTAATTTTACACTTCGGCGCTGCCGACCAATACACCGCCGTTTACGTTAACGACCGCCTTGCGGGCAAGCACGCAGGCGGATACCTACCCTTCTCCTTCGACATCACCGATTTGCTGATCGAAGGCAAAAATACCCTGCGTGCGGAGATCGCCGATCCCCTGGATCCCACGCTCTCCTACGGCAAGCAGCGCAAAAAGCGCGGAGGTATGTGGTATACCCCCATCGGCGGCATCTGGCAAACCGTTTGGATGGAAAGCGTTCCCGCCTCACCCATCACCGCTCTGCGGATGACTTCCACCCTGAGCGGCGTAACCATCGAGGTGGAGGGCGGCCTTGAAGACAAAAAGCTGATCCTCAAGGATGAAAATGGCGTAAAGGAATATTGCTTCACAGGCAAAAGCATCCAAATTGAGCCGGAGCAGCCCAGATTATGGTCGCCGGAGGATCCGTATCTCTACCGCTTCACGCTGGAGAGCGGCGAGGATCGCATCCAATCCTACTTTGCGCTGCGCACGGTCGACGTTCGCCAACGCGGAGAGCGCAGCTACATCTGCCTCAACGGCGAGCCCTATTTCTTCCACGGGCTTTTGGATCAGGGCTATTTCAGCGACGGCATTTACCTTCCCGCCACCGAGGACGGATATAAACACGACATTTTAAAGATGAAGGAATGCGGCTTCAACACGCTGCGCAAGCACATCAAGCTGGAGCCCGAGCTATTTTATTACTACTGTGACCGCTACGGCATGATCGTTTTCCAAGACATGATCAACAGCGGAAAATATCACTTCATCTTAGACACCGCCATTCCGACGGTATGGCTGCGGCGGGGCATCACCCACCGCGCAAGCAAGCAACGCAAGGCGGAATTTTACCGCACCTTTGAGCAGATGCAGCGGCAGCTTTACAATCATCCCAGCGTTTGCTACTACACCATCTTCAACGAAGGCTGGGGGCAATTCTCCGCCGATCGCTGCTACACCGACTTCAAAGCCAAGGATCCCACCCGCATCTACGACACCACCTCTGGTTGGTTCAAGACCAAAAAGAGCGACGTGGAGAGCGACCACATTTACTTCAAGCCGGTGCGGCTCAAGGCGGTTGCGGGCAAGCCGATGGTGCTTTCGGAGTTTGGCGGCTATTCCTGCCGTGTGAAGAACCACACCTTCAATCTCAGCCGCAACACCGGCTATCATTTCTTCACCGAGGATCCGAGCGCCTTTGAGGCCGAGCTGATCGCCCTTTACGACCGCGAAATTCTGCCGATGATCCGCCAAGGGCTCAACGCCTCCATTCTGACGCAGATCAGCGACGTGGAGGATGAAACCAACGGCATCATGACCTATGATCGGGCGGTGCTCAAAACCGAGCCCGCCGAAATGCAGGATATGGCCGATCGGCTGAAAAAGGAATTCAAGCAAAGTCTATAATATAGCGGGACAGCATTTCTGCTGTCCCGCTCTTGATTTTGAGTAAGATTTATGATATGATTAAGCTGGCGTTTAACGCAAAATCTGATCAATAGGATGGACTGCCATGAAAATCATCATCGTTGGCGGCGGCAAGGCCGGCGCCACATTGGCAAATGCTCTTGTGAGCGAAGAGCACGACGTTACGATCATCGACTACAAAGCGGAGCGGATTGCCGCGCTTTGCAACAATAACGACATGATGGGCTTGGTTGGAAACGGAATGAACTATTCCGCCCTCTTCGATGCAGGCATTGAGGACACCGATCTGCTGATCTCCGTTACGGGATCCGATGAGCAGAATCTCCTTTGTTGTCTGTTTGCGCGCAAGATGGAGCAATGCTCCACCATTGCCCGCATCCGCAATCCGATCTATCTGAAGGAGCTCGCCTTCATCAAGGAGCAGGTTGGGCTGGCTATGATCATCAATCCCGAGCAGGCGGCGGCCAACGAGATCTCCAATCTGCTGCGGTTCCCCTCCGCAATTGAAGTTAATTCCTTCTCCAAGGGGCAAGCCGAGATGCTGACCTTTAAGATCCCGGAGGGCTCGCTTCTGGACGGCAAAACGCTGATTCAGGTGCGCAGCAAGCTGGATACCAACGTGCTGTTTTGCATCGTAGAGCGCAAGGGCAAGGCCCACATCCCCTACGGTAACTTTACTCTGCAGACGGGCGACAAGGTGACCATTATGATCCATCCCAAGGAGGCCACCCGCTTTTTCCGCCAGATCAATCTGGACACCCACAGCGTAAAGAACGTGATCATTGTTGGCGGCGGTATGATTGCCCATTATTTGGCGCAGCAGCTTTTGGATTCCCGCATCAAGGTAAAGATCATCGAACGGAATGAAGCGCGATGCCATGAGCTGGCGGAGCTTTTGCCCGAGGCACTGATCATCCACGGCGACGCCTCCGATAAGAGCCTTCTGCTGGAGGAGGGCATCACCACCACCGACGCTTTTGTGGCGGTAACCGGCTTCGACGAAGAGAACGTTTTGCTTTCCCTTTACGCCAAGGAGATGAGCGACGCCAAGGTGGTGACCAAGGTGGATCGCCAAATCTTCACCGAGCTGACCGACAGCCTCAATTTAGACAGCGTGATCCATCCCACCGACATTACCGCCGAGAACATTCTGCAATATGCCCGCGCCAAGCAAAACGCTATGGGCAACAACGTGGAAACCCTCTATAAGCTGATTGAAAATCAAGTTGAAGCGCTGGAATTCAACGTGAGCGAAAATGCGCCCGGCTTGCTGGGCATTCCGCTCAAGGAGCTGCAATTAAAGAGCAATCTGCTGATCTGCGGCATCAATCGCGGGCGGCGGTTTATCCTCCCCGACGGTGAAACCACCTTTCAGCCCGGCGATCGAGTAATCGTTGTGGCAGAGCAGGCCAGACTCAACGACTTTAAGGACATTTTGAAATAACGCCATGAATTTTCAAATTATATTTTACATCATCGGCTACGTAATGAAAATAGAGGGCATCCTGATGGCCTTTCCCTTTGTTACGGGCCTGATCTATCGAGAAAAGGCGGCGTGGACCTATTTGATCTGCGGCGCAGCCATCGCCCTTTGCGGCATCCTGATCACCCTCAAAAAACCAAAAAATCAAACCTTCTATGCCAAGGAGGGCTTCACCTCCGTTGCGCTGAGTTGGATAGCTCTGAGCTTATTCGGCTGCATTCCCTTCGTCGTCTGCGGAGACATTCCTCAGTTTGTGGATGCATTCTTTGAAACCGTATCCGGCTTCACCACCACCGGCGCCTCCATCCTGACCAACGTAGAGGCCCTCTCCAAGGCCTCGCTCCTTTGGCGCAGCTTCTCCCATTGGATCGGCGGCATGGGCGTTCTGGTATTCATCCTTTCGGTCTTGCCGCTGACGGGCGGCTCCACCATGCACCTGATGCGAGCAGAAAGCCCCGGGCCGCAGGTGGATAAAATCGTGCCCCGCATCCGCGATACCTCGATCATCCTTTACGTTATCTACACCGTGATAACCATTGCGGAAATAATCCTTTTGGTTTGCTTCAAAATGCCGCTCTTCGATGCCATCACCCTCTCCTTCGGCTCGGCCGGTACGGGCGGCTTTGTGGTGCGCAGCAGCGGCTTTGCGGACTATCCCGCAGCCTGCCAATACATTATCGCCATCTTTGTGATTTTATTCGGCGTTAACTTTAACGTCTACTTCCTGCTGATCCGTCGGCATTTCAGGCAAGCGCTCAAGCATGAAGAGGCACGCTGGTTCGGCATCATCATCACCGCCTCTACCCTGCTGATCTTCATCAACACCCTAAACGTTTACGCCACCGCCGAGGAAGCCTTCCGCCATGCCTTCTTCCAGGTGGGCAGCATCATCACCACCACCGGCTATGCCACGACCGATTTCAACGCCCTCTACCCTGCGCTTTCGCAAGGGATCCTGGTTTTGCTGATGTTCTTCGGCGCCTGCGCGGGCAGTACCGGCGGCGGTATCAAGATCTCCCGCATTGTGATTATGGTGAAATCCGCCTTCAACGAGATTGCCCACATCATCCATCCACGCACCGTCAAAAAGATCCGCATGGAGGGAAAGGTGGTGGAAAGCGGAACGCTCCGCTCTATCAACACGTTTTTGATCGCCTACGCCATCATCTTCGTTGGCTCGATGTTAGTCGTTTCGTTGGACGGTTTCGATTTTACAACGAATTTTACGGGCGTTACCGCCACCATCAACAACATCGGCCCCGGCCTTGGAAAGGTTGGCCCGATGGGAAACTTCAGCGAATATTCCATCCTGTCCAAGCTGGCATTCAGCTTCAATATGCTGGCAGGCAGATTAGAGATCTTCCCCATGCTGGTATTGCTCTCCCCTGAAATCTGGGCCAGCCCCTTTAAAGCAAGAAGACGCAAAAAAAGATTAAAGAGCAACTAAAAAATCCTGCAGTGCGAAATCCGCACTGCAGGATTCTTTTATTTATCCTTTTTAGAAAACAGCTTATTGACCAGCAAAGTTGAACCGATGATTACGCCGATCAGGATAAAGATCACCAGCATACCGATCCCCATTTCGTCGAGCATACTAACAAAGCGCATGGGAATAAAATCAAGGCTCTCAGTTGCTTTTTCAGCTGTATTCTTAACCGCCTCTTGAACCGGCTCTTTTGCGGCCGCAAGGGCAAAAAGTTGATTCATCATAACAAAAGCCCTCCTTTAAGAAAACAGATTCAGAATGATGCCGCCTGCGATAACCGAGGCGATCTGACCCGAAACGTTAACACCGATGGAATGCATCAGCAGGAAGTTCTGAGGATCCTCCTGCAGACCCATCTTATGCACGATACGGCCGGACATAGGGAACGCCGAAATGCCGGCTGCACCGATCATGGGATTGATCTTCTTTTTGCTGAACACGTTGATCAGCTTAGCAAACAGCACGCCGCCTGCAGTATCCACGATAAAGGCGATCAGGCCGAGGCCCATGATCAGTAAGGTATCGGGCTTCAGGAATTTCTCGGCAGTCATATTGAAAGCAACGGAGATGCCGAGGAAGATGGTGATCAAATTAGCCAGCACCTTCTGAGCGGTTTCGGAAAGGGAATCCAAAACACCGCACTCACGAATGAGGTTACCGAACATCAAGAAGCCGATCAGTGCGGTTGCCTGCGGGATAATGGCGGAAACCACGATGGTGATGATGATGGGGAACAGAATACGGGTAGTCTTGGAAACGCTCTTTTGCTCATAAGGCATCCGAATGAGGCGTTCCTTCTTGGTGGTCAGCGCACGGATGATCGGCGGCTGAATGATGGGCACCAACGCCATATAGGAATAGGCGGCAACGGTGATGGCGCCAACGTAACCTGAACCGAGAGTATTGGCAACGGCGATGGATGTGGGGCCATCGGCAGCACCGATGATAGCAATGGAAGCAGCATCCCTATCGCCAAAGAACATTGCGGCCATTGAAAGGGTGAAGAAGATACCGAACTGCGCCGCCGCGCCGAACAGCATCAGCTTCGGATTGGTGAGCAATGGGCCGAAATCGATCATCGCGCCGATACCGATGAACAGCAGCAACGGGAACAGCTCATTGGCGATACCTGCATGGTACAGCTCGTTGATCGGGCCGACCAACGCATCCGAAAACGGGATATTGACCAAGATCGCGCCGAAGCCCATCGGCAGCAGCAGGGTCGGTTCCATTTCTTTTTTGATGGCGAGGAAGATCAGAAGGCAACCGATAAGGATCATCACACCGTTTTGCCAAGTGAATTCCGCCAGATTTTTCCACAGAATTTCAAACTTATCCATGTTTTTTCTCCTTTTAGTATTTTAAAAAAAAGACTTTTATTGCGGCGAATACCGCAATAAAAGTCTTGCTTTTTAAAGAATCGGCGGGCTCGCATTGAGCCGTACTGACGCCGAAGCTACAACGAAGCGTTGCAAGCTACTCCCTGATATTGCCTTATTAGGATACCACAATCTCCCTAAAAAATCAAGCCTTTCTTACAGGAGTTTTTTGCGCAGCTCCTCAGCACTTTCGGGGTGGAGCAATATAGGCGGCACATCCAGCACCGTTTTGCAGCCCTTCTCCCCTGCCTTACTCATCCGATAGGCAGCGCGGGCGAAGGCCACCAGCACGCTGGAGGTGAACTCGGGGTTGGAATCCAGCCGCAGGCTATATTCGATCAGGTGGCTGTTTTCATCATTCCAACCGGTGGTACCGCTACGGAACACCTTTCCGCCGTGAGGAATGCCCTTATGATCCCGATCCAGCTCCTCTTGGGAGATGAACTCCACGGTGGTGTCATAGTCGGCAAAGTAATTGGGCATGGTTACGATCTCTCGGCGAATCTTCTCGAGATCCGCACCGTCCTTGGCCACCACATAGCAAAGGCGGGTATGCTTATCGCGCACCGTCAGCTCGGGATTCTCACCGTTGCGCACCCGCTCCAGCGCCGCCTCCACGGGGATGGTATATTGGCGGGCATCCTGCACGCCTTCGATGCGGCGAATGGCATCGGAATGGCCTTGGCTGACGCCCTTACCCCAGAAGGTATAGTCGGCACCGTTCGGCAGAATTGCCTGTCCATACAGCCGATTGAGGGAGAACATACCCGGATCCCAGCCCACCGAGATCACCGCAACCTTGCCGCTTTTGGCGCAGGCAGCGTCCACCGCCGCAAAATGCGCGGGGATCTTGGCATGGGTATCAAAGCTATCGATAACGTTGAAATATTCCGCCATGGCAGGGGTCTGCTCCGGCAGATCGGTGGCGCTGCCGCCGCAAAGGATCATAACGTCGATCTGATCCTTCATCTTTGCGGCATCGTCCATATGATAAACGGGCGCTCCGCTGACGGTTTTAATACTATCGGGACTGCGGCGGGTGAAAACGCCCACCAGCTCCATATCCTCAGCGGCGCAAACGGCGCACTCCGAGCCACGTCCCAAATTGCCGTAGCCGGCAATACCGATTCTGATTTTCACTTAAGATTCCTTCTTTCTTTTGTTCACTTGGGATTCATATAACGCTTCCACCTGCGCGGTCATGGCGCGGGCGGTAAACTTCTCCTGATATTCCTTGCGGGTGCCTTCGACTAATTTTGCATACAACCCCTTCTCCTCCATCACCCGCGCAATGGCATCGGCCATCGCCTGCGGATCCTTTTGAGGAACCACCAAGCCGTTGACCCCATCGGTGATCATATAGGGGTTGCCACCAAAATCGGTGACCACCGAGGGCTTGCCGAGGCTCATCCCCTCTGCCAACGCAATGGAGGAGGCTTCGGTTCCGTAAGAGCAATTCAAGCTTAAGTCGCTGATATTCACATAGGAGGCTACGTCGGTAACAAAGCCGGTGAACAGCACCGTATCCTCCAGCCCCAGCTCCTTGGCCTGCTGCTCCAGATCGGCACGGCAACTGCCGTCGCCCATCAAAATCAAGCGGATTTTCTTCCCCTGCTCCTTCAGCAGCTTAGCAGTTTCCAGCAGATAGGAATGGCCCTTATAGATCTCCATCCGCGCGGAGATCAGCCCCACAAACTCATCCTCCGCGATCCCGAGCTTTTGGCGAAAATCTCGCTTTTCGACATCGGAAAGCATCGGCAAGGGCTCCACACCGTTGATAATAACGGTGATCTTCTTGGGATTAACACCGGTATCGGTGAGGTTATCCTTGGCTGCATGGGCCACAGCGATCACCGCGGTGGCAAGGGTATTATTGACCAGTCCGTTGATCTGCTTACCGGGAAAGGTGGTTGCTTTTTTCGGCATATCAAACACGCAATGGCGGGTATAGATTCGACTTTTCACGCCGCACAGATAGGCGGCAACCTTTCCTGCCAATGAAGAATGGGTATGCACGATATCAGGCTTTTCGGCGCGGATGATGCGTTTATATTCCTTCACCGCACCCTTTTCCCAGGTTTTATCATGGCCCTTTTCGGTTTCGATCACCCGATAGCCCTGCTCCTCAATTAACGGAACCAGCGCACTGCCGGAGGGCGCCGCCACCACCACCTCAAACCGCTCCCGATCGAAGCAGCGAAGCAGCTGGATCAGCACTCTGCCCGCACCGCCCAGCGTGGCGTCGGTCATAATATGAAGTACCTTGATCATAGCATTACCTCCAGCGGTATAATACCTTATTATTATAGCCGCAAAAATGCGGTTTGTAAAGAAAAAAATGAGCAGCGCTGCTGCTCATTTTGCTTATTCTCTCTCGTCGCCCCAGAAGAAGAGCGCAACGGTACCCGGGCCGGTATGGCTGCCGATGGTGGTGCCGATGCTGTAAATTTCAACCGGTGCCTTGAGGTTGGGGAACTGCGCCTCCACCAGATCGGCAACGGCGCGGGCATCCTCCTCCACGGCGGAATGGCACATAAAGCAACGGCCGCTGTAGTCGGTGCCGTTTTCGGCATGAGCCTTCATTTCCTCGACCATGGCCTTGATAACGGCATTCTTACCGCGCAGCTTTTTGCGGGGGATCAGCTTGCCGTTTGCATCTACGTTCAACAAGGGGCAGATATTCAGCACGGTGCCGAACCAGCCCGAAACCTTGGACACACGGCCGCCCTTTACGAAGAAGGTAAGGTCGGTGGTAAAGAACCAATGGTGCACCTTATTCTTATTAGCCTCCGCCCAAGCGTAAACCTCATCGATGGAGGCGCCCTGCTCACGCATCTCGGCGAGGGTTACGGTCAAAAGACCGAAGCCGGAAGCGGCCGCCAAAGAGTCCACCAGATAAAACTTCTGATCGGGAAACTCGGCCCGCACCGTTTCGGCGGCGATCCGCGCAGAATTATATGCACCCGAAATGCCGGAGGAGAGGGTCAGGTGCAATACGTCCTTGCCGCTTTGCAGCAGAGAGCGGAAATAGCCTTCGTAGTCCTCCACGTTAGGCTGAGAGGTTCGGGTATCGGCACCATTGGCCATTTTTTTATAAAACTCATCAAAGGAGACGGTTTGACCCAGATCGTCGGGATACTGAACTCCATCCAACTCATAGTGGAAGCAGTTATAGCGAATATCATATTCCGCAAACTTTTCAATAGAGAGATCGGCAGTGGAGCAACAGCTGATAATATAATTATGTCCCATAGGAAAAAACCTCCATACTAATCAATACACATATTATATAGCCGTTTTTTCCGCAGTTCAATCGATCTTAACGTTTTTTAATCTAATTTTAATGTTTATCTCATAATCCGAGGCTGACCTGCAAGCCCTTATCCACCAGCTCCATCGTTTCGGGGCTGATATGCCCCATCTTTTCCCGCAGGCGGATCTTATCCAATGTACGCACCTGCTCCAAAAGGATCATGGAGCGGCGCTGCAACCCGCAGGTTTCTTCTATATTAATATGGGTAGGCAACCGCCCCTTCTCGATCTTGCTGGTGATGGCGGCGGCAATCACCGTTGGGCTATACCGATTTCCCACGTCGTTCTGCACGATCAAAACAGGACGCAGACCGCCCTGCTCGCTCCCCACCACCGGGGAAAGATCCGCATAATAAATATCGCCGCGTTTGATCATTGATTATCATCCCTTCTTTTCTGATGCTATTATTATCTCCATCAGCGGATTTCTTAATACAGTTTACGGCGATTTTTTTAATCGGGTGCGAAAGAGACAAAAAAGCCCCGAAACTTGCGTTTCGGGGATTTTTTCAATAGCCTAATTCTTCATTGACCAAAATCACTTTAATGCGATTCGGAATTCTTTGATGGGCGCAAACCATATAAGTACAGCAGATACGATCGGGGCTGCCGCAGCCTGCGGTCATGCCGCCCTCCAAGCCCATGCAATGCCCCTTCTCAAGGCAATAGGTTTTGCAGGAGAGCCGCTTGGTATTCTTCGGTGCCGCAACGGTTTTCAGCCGACGCACCGCTGCATCCAGATCAGGCACGATTTTATTTATACCCGCCACCACGATCACCGACTTAGGGCCGAAGCTGATGGCGGCGATACGGTTGCAGTTGCCGTCCACGTTGAACAGCTCGCCCTGCTCGGTGATGGCGTTGGCAGAGCAGAAGAACGCATCTGCCGCAAAGGTATCGCGGTAGACCTGCTGCACCTCCTCGGGGGTAATTCCCGCACGGGCACGGTCCAAAAAGTTATAATTGCCGCTACGCAGCAGATCAACGACGCCTGCTTCCTGCAGAGTCACCGAGCCGCCGAGGCTGACGGTATCGCCTTCCTTGATCAAGCCTTTGATCAGCGGCACAACCTCCGCCCGGCTTTCAACAAAATAGGCCTCCATACGGTTTTTGCGCAAATTCTCCAGTACCTTATCAATCATTTTAATTCCTCCAAAAGTTGATCTAATTCCGAGGCGTCCTCCAGCACGAAAGCGCCCGTTTTTTCCAAAATAGTGCGGTGCTGATGGCCTTGGGCGATCAGCGCGCAGGGGCATCCGACAAATTTCGCCATCTCCCAATCGGTGGTCAAATCCCCAACGATCAGCACCGATTCAGGCGCAAGCCCCTTCTCCTGCAGGCAGGAAGATACCGCCGCCTCCTTCCCGCCGAGAGAGCGATCCCGCCGACCGACGATTTCCTCAAAATACCCCTCAATTCCCCGTTCCTTCACCTGCTCCATCAGCACGTCGTGAAACAGCGAAGAAAAGAGCAGCTGGCGATAGCCCTTTTGGCGAAAGCGCTCCAACGCCTGCGCCACCGCAAGAAAAACAGGCCGCTCCAGCTTGGCACATTCCCGCTGAAATTCCGCCGAAACGACCTCGATGCGCTCTGCCTCCATATCGAACCCGATATCGGAATAAAAGCGCTCCAGCGGCATCACAAGATGCAGAGTATACCATTCACGGTCGATGAGCGGCAGCCCGCGGCGCGCCAACATCGCATTGACTGCGCCGGTGGAGGCATCCACGTCGTTCATCACCGTTCCGTTAAAATCCCATAGAATTGTTTGGATCATAATTCCTCCGTAATTCTAAAAAAACCGAAAGGCAAGGCCTTTCGGTTTTCTTATTTGATTACTTACCGAGATTGTATCTCTTCTTAAATCTGTCAACCCGTCCGCCGGTATCAACCAGCTTCTGCTTTCCGGTAAAGAAAGGATGGCACTTGGAACAAATTTCAACACGGATCTCGCTCTGGGTGGAGCGGGTCTCGAAAGTGTTACCGCAGGCGCATTTTACAACGGCCGTATCGTAATTGGGATGAATCCCTTCCTTCATGGTTATCACCTCTTTTTCACATTCATACTTCGTTACTTGCGTATTTTATCATACTTCTACTGCAAAATCAAGCATTTTTTTATTTTTTTTGTTTTTTCTCGGTTTTCTCCGGCAATTCAACCGTTTCCTGATAGCGACGTGCCTCGGGGACGGTGGCTTTGAACTGATACAGATACTGCTGGAACTCATTATTTTGCTTCGGCCGCGCCATGCCGGTAACGGCTACGTCGCGGCTGAGCTTGATCACGCCCATGGAGCGCTCACCCATTGCCACGTCGTATACGTCCTTGGCAAACTCGGTGGGCTTCAGGAACTTCGCCTCCCCCGCACCGAGCTGCTTATCGGCATTACTGCCCCATACGTAAAGCACGCCCTTATCGGTCAGGGCTGCGCAGCTATCACCGCAAACGGAGATCTTCATCACGCCGTCCAGAATCTTCATAAAGGTGGCGTAGGCACGGTCGTCGCCGGTACCGAGCTGACCCTTATCGTTGCGGCCTGCCACGTAGACCTCGCCGTTCTTGGTGAGCACAACGCTGAAATAGCGCCCCGCCTCAGCCTGCTTCACACCGCCCATCAGCTTTTCGGGGGTGGTACTGCTGGCGGTGGTGCGGTTGCCCATTTCGGAATAGCTGTTATCGCCAAAGCCGTAGAGATTTCCGTAAACGTCCACCACCAGGGTATGGGTCTCGCTGGCTGATACCGATGCTGCGTTTTTCAGGATTGAAGCACCCTCCAAACGATTACGCTCAGTGCCGTCGCCCAGCTTGCCGAAGCGGTTATAGCCCGCCGAATACAGATCGCCGTTGCTGACGTAGAACAGCTCATTCGCCGTTGCCTCCACAAAGGTACAGTTTTCGGCAAACAGCAGATCCTCAAACGTAGTTTCGTCGTCCTCATAGGTCAGATACTCAAAGGCACCGTTGAGCCGCAGCTCACCCGCCTGATTCAGCACGGCAAGAAAGTTGCCGCCACCGCTGACCTGCGACGTTTCAATACAGCAAAGACCCTTTTTATAGCTTGCCTTTTCCTCTTTTTCTTCCTTTTTATCTTCCTTTTTATCTTCCTTTTCTTCTTCCTTCTCCTCCGGCTCCTCGGCAGCGGGGTCGGCTGTCGTTACAACGTAGCCGTAGACCGAGCCCTGCGCATTCCGAACGTAGTAATCGTCGCCCAGCGCAAAGATCCGATCGGGCAGCACGTCCACCGCTGCTTCTTTTTCCGCTGCTTTATACGCTTCAACGGGGGAAGAATCATTGATAAACAGCCGCCAAGACTCCTCTTCTCCGCTGATCAACAGAAAGAACAAGCCAAGAACCAGGAATGCACCTGCAACAATTCCATAGAACCGACGGCGCGCAATCAACTGCTTCCGCACCTTCAGGCTCTTTTTGGTGAGCTTAATCAAAAAGGTAAGACCCAGCAGCACTGCGAACAGCACCGCTACACCGAGGCTGATATAGCCGATCCATTCAAGCATTTCGTCACGCCCCCTTTACTTTTGCGATCTCGGCGAAGCCGTTTCCGCTTTCCTTGCCGAGCTGCTGATACCGCCGATCACCCGCGCCCAGCAGCTTACCCTTATCGGTACAGAGCAGCGTAGAGCTGCCATTGGTGGAAACGTGGAGCGCGCCGTCATAGGTCAACTGCGGCAGGATCACGCTTTCTGCCGCCGCCAGACCCAGCTGACCAAGATAATTCTCGCCCCAGGCATACAGCTTATCGTCCTTTAAGGCAAAGGCACAGCTGCCGCCCGCTGCAATGGCGGTGACCTTCTCCAGCCCCTCAACCTGACCGAATTCCTCTTCCTTGATCGCCTCGGAGGGATCCTGCTTTTTCTTTTCGTTATTATCCTTTGCGTTTTCGTTGGCCTTATCAGCGTCGGAAATCTCCTGCGCCAGCTGCTCGGCGGTTTTACGGCCGAGCTGGCCGAAGCAATCGTTTCCCGCCGTCCATACGGTACCGTTATTTTTCAGCAGCATCAGGAAATCGTCGCCTGCCGCAAAGTCCTTGCAATCGGAGGCAATCTCCACAGGCACAATCTGCGCATCACGGTGGCCGAGGCCGAACTGACCGTAGGCATTGCTGCCCACCGCAAAGACCTTGCCCTCTGTGGTCAGGTAGTAGAAGGAATGGTCGGTTGCCTGAATCTTTTGCACCTGATCGGCCATTTGATTATCGGTATCGACCACCTCTGCAACCTCCTCCAGCCCGAGCTGAGAATAGGTATTCACGCCATAGACGTAAAGGTTGCCGCTTTCCTTCAAAATCGCGCCGATCGATTCGCACAGCGCAATATCCTTCACCTTGCCCTCGACCTTAACGAAATCCGCCACCGTTTCCGCCGACTGACCGGGGATCAGGTGGTTGCGGTTATCGCCCTTGGCGTAGAGCTCTCCGCTTTCATTCAATATATAATAGGTATCGCCCGCAACACAGATCTTCTTTGCCTTCTGATAGACACGCCCGCTTTCATCCAGCGCAGGCAGATCCACTCGGCCCCAGGCGTAGAGATCGCCCGACGCAGTCAGCACAAAGTTATTCTGCTCACCGCTGAACAGCGCCTTAACACCGCCCTTAACGGTGGTGGCATTAAGGAACTTTTCGGTATTTTCCTCTTCCTCGATCTTTACCACGGTAGCATTTTCATCCGCCGAGTCCAGATAGGCGTTCAGATACGTACCGCCGATGGATGCAAGGATGACAAACGGCACACCCGCCAACACGATCCATACCGCAATGGGAGAAATGCTTCTGAGCTTTTTAAAGGCCAGACGGATCGGATTGGTATCGCCCTCCACCTTTTTGGTATTCGGCAGGAAGCAAACGATCACAAAGCCGACCAGACCCAAGAAAAAGCCAAGGGTGCCCCATGCTCCGCAGCGTCCCTTTTCCCGCGCGATCTGCGCGGTAAAGAAGGCGCAGGCGATCGTATAGAAATACAAGCCGACGGCCAGAACGATCAACCAGATATCAACCATTTTTTACCTCCTTGATCTTCAACACAACCCACCGCGCAGCGAAGGCGCAGGCAATGCCCAGCGCCGCGCCGAACAGCACGTCGGTCAGATAATGAACGGTGAAATACATTCTCGAGAAGCCGATCAGCACCGCCAGGGCCAGCGCCGCTCCGCCCCATTTTTTATTAAAAAAGAAGATGGATACCGCCGCCGCAAAGGACGAGGTGGTATGCCCCGAGGGGCAGGAAAAGCCGATCGGCTCGGGGATCAGCAGCTGCAAGCCCTCCAATTCCTCAAAGGGGCGAGGCCGCTGAATTAAAAACTTCAGGCCGCATTCACCCAGCAGCAGGCCGAGCAGCAACGCTCCGCCGACGGTCCAGCCCATCCAACGGTTTTTCCTTCGGCAGACCAGCACCAACGCAATGGCGATCCAGCCTGCACCGAATTCCGCAAAAAAGGTGATGATTCGGAAGATCGGCGTCAGCCAATCGGTCACCAGATTCTCGCGGATCCATTCCAAAATATTCAAATCAAATGCTGTCAATCGGTTATTCTCCTCCGGTTCCTTCTCCGACCGGGTAGGCGATGGTAACCACCGTACCCACGTTCAGCTCGCTTTCGATCTCCAGCGAGCCGCCATGCAAGCGCATAATCTCATCGGAAACGCCCAGCCCGATACCGCTGCCGCGCTTCTGGGATGAGCCTTTATAGAACATATCTTTAATATGCGGAAGATCCTCCGCACTGATTCCCTCGCCAAAATCCTGCACAATGAACAGCGCCTGCTTATCTTTGATGCGGGCCGCGATTTCGATCCGCCCGCCGGGATGAGAATGCTTGATCGCATTATCGATCACGTTGAAAAAGACCTGCTTGATCCGATCCTTATCCACCAAGCCGGGAATGCTGTCCTCCTCCGGCACGTATTCGATCAGCACCTGCTCGCTCTTGGCGCGCTCACTCATCATAAAGACGGTTTCTTCAAATTCCGCCAGCAGATCGCATTGCTCCACCGCCAGCTTCATGCTGCCGTTTTGCAGGCGAGACATATCCAGCAGCTCCTCCACCATCTTGGAGAGACGCTCCGATTCACTGTAAATGATCTCCACGCCGCGGCGGGTGGTATCGTCCATCGTCTCCCCTGTGGCCAGCATGGTTTCCGTCCAGCCGCGGATGGCGGTGAGCGGCGTACGCAGCTCATGGGAGATGGAGGAGATAAACTCATTCTTCAACCGCTCGGTTTTGGAAAGGTCCTCCGCCATGGTATTGATCGTTTGGCAAAGCTGACCGATCTCGTCGCCGGTATCGTACTCCTTAACCCGCGCGGTCATATTTCCTTTGGCGATCTCCTGCGCCGTTTCATTCACGTAGCCCACGGGGAGCACGATCGATTTGATGAAATAGCTGCCCATCAGGGCGGTCAGCAGGATGATGAAGGCACCGACGCCGATGATCAGCACGTACATCAACGTAAGGGTATTATCCACCCGCTCCAGCGACGACATCATTCGCACCATGCCGACCATCACGCCATCATCGGTAAACAGCGGCATCGAAACGCTCACCACCCGCTCATCGGAATCGGCATTATAGCCGATCCAATCAGCGGCCACGCCGCTGCGTGCCTGCTCCAGATCGGGGGTTTCGTTCAGCGACTCGATGGCAAAGCCGGTGGAGGAATAAATGACGTTTCCGTTTACGGAGATGACCTGCATCTCCATTACGTTCTTTTCCTCAAAGGACTCCACCATCACCATAAAGCCATTGGATACGTTCTGATATTGGGGATAGATATGATCCTCGAAATACTTCGCCATATATTCGCCACTGCTCTCCAGCGTATTAATGCAGCCCGAATAATAGAAATTCTTGGTAATGGCGCAAAGGATCGCCACCACCAGCAGGTCGACCAGCAGCACCACGCCGAACACGTTGATCAGCCAGCGGCGGGTGATGCCTGTAAACAATCGCTTACGGATCAGCTCGATCTTATCGCGGAACCATTCGCCCAATGCCTTGAAGCGTTCTTTAATTGTCGGCTTCCGCTGCTCACTCATTGCCCCAGCGATACCCATGGCCCCAAACGGTTTGGATATAGATCGGGTTGGAGGGGTTTTCCTCCAGCTTCAAACGCAGGCGGCGGATGTTCACGTCCACGATCTTATGGCGATCGCCGCCCATCTGGTCGCCCCATACGGTACGGAAGATCTCCTCGCGGGAGAAGGCCTTGCCAATATTTTCCAAAAAGTTTTTCATCAATTGGAATTCCACCTGCGTAACCTCGATCTGCTTGCCGTTTTTCATCAGCTTACGGCTCTTGACGTTCAAGGTAAAGGGGCCGTCGGTCAGCTCATCGGTATTTTCAACCGCCACACCCTTCATCATCTGAACGCGACGGTACAGACCGTCCACCCGAACGATCAGCTCCAGCGGCGAAAAGGGCTTCGCCACGTAGTCGTCGGCACCGTTCATCAGGCCGGCCACCTTATCGTTTTCCTGCGCCTTGGCGGTGAGCATAATGATGCCCACCTTCTGATTGGAGGCACGAATGGTTTTGCAAACCTCCAGCCCATCAATTCCCGGCAGCATCACGTCCAAAATCGCAATGTCCACGTCGGGATTTTGGTCGAAAAGCTCCAGCGCTTGCTCACCGGTGCCCGCCTCGATGGTTTCATAACCGGCGCGCTTCAAATTCAATACAACAAAGGCGCGGATCGCCTCTTCATCCTCAAGGATTAATACTTTCTTCATGCTCTCGTCTCCTATACAATTGCCGTAAACAGGCTGTATACCTTCGCATAATCTACCTTATACGAATTTTTCGCTTCACAATAAACAACGTAAACGTGGTCGCTGTCGGAATAAAGCTTCCGCCAGCCCTCGTTGCCCAGCGTTTCGGAATATTCCGAAAGGCCGTATACCCGAATGGTAAAGATCTTCTTCCCCTTCATGGTAAGGAACTCATACGCCCGCTCATTTTCCTCCGAACGCCGAACGGTGATCTTGCCGTACCATTCGGCGGGGTAATTCAGCATAAACTTTTCGGTGGTATCCACAAAGGAATGGGAGCGCGGGCTGAGCTGCGCACCGTCGAAGGTGTTCCATTGGATCAGGAAAAGATTTTCCTCCACACCGTTGCGATAATAAGACGGTAACGCCTCCTCCACCGGAACCTCAGGCACACCGTCGCCGTCGTAATCGCGGCAGACGATGGCAGAGTTACGCAGGGTGGCGCTGTTCAGCTGGCTGAGCAGCTCATTGGTCAGCCGCCCTTGATCGTTGATGACCAAAATCTCGGTTTGCACCTGGCCGTTTTCCAGCAGCTCATCCACGTAGACCGCCGAGGCACCCCGCGAGGTTTCTGCCGAAAGAATATTCAGGTAGTCGGTGGCTCGCTCGTTCATTGCAACGGAATTGACCACCGAGATCGTTTGCTCATTGCGGCGCACCAGCGATGCGGTAACCGCCTTGGTTGCGGTATTGCGATTGAGCACCACCAGACCGTCGGGATCGTTTTCCCGCTCCACAACGACCATATGCTTATAAAGCCCGCTCTGCACGCTGATCGCCCGCTCCTTCAGCAGGCTGTATACGTCGTAGCTGCCCTCGCTTTCGGTCAGGTATTGCCAGCCGACAATGACCTCGGCCACCCCGTCACCCGTCAGGTCGCCGAAATTAACCTGACCGATGGAGGCCGCCTCACTTTCGCCGCCCGAAAGGCAGCGCCAGCTTTCCGCCGTATTCTCCATCACCAGAAAGCGGATCTTGCCGGATGCACGATAAAAGCAGACCGCTTCGTTCTGCTCATCACCGTTGATATCCTTGGAAATGATCGCCGTACGGTAGGAGCCGCTCTTGGGTGCGATCAATTCATAGTCCTCACCGATAATACTATTCAATTCACGCGTCAGCGCCTCACGGCCGACGCTCAGGGAGGGCGGGCTGAGCATAGAGCTCATCTCGCCGCCCGGGAAGGCGCACCCGCCCAAGGCCAGCAGCACCGCCAGCAGCATCGGCAGCAGCCGATTCCTTTTCTTCATACTTTACCTCTTTACAGTTCGATGGTATCGTTGTCCTTAGCAATACGAACGGGGAACGGGAATTTGCCGTCCATCTCCGCAATTTGAGGGAACTTCACGGGAGTTCTGTTAACATGGCTGAACCAAAAATCCTTGGTCTTGCACTTTGCCATAAAAGGAGTAATCTCCTCGGCGCCGAAATGAGCCATCTCGCAGATGACGAGATCCACTTCCTCCTCCAGCGCAATCTTGGGGAAGTCCTCATGGCGCATCCCATGGGAGAGATCCCCGGTAAAGACCACCCGCTTGCCCTCGGCCTCCGCCAGAATGGAATAGGAAAAACCGCGCTCCTCATCGCCCTTCAGGTGGTAGCACTGATAATAGGTGACCTTGATCTCCTCATTTTGAAAAACAACGCCCTCTTCGGCAAGCTTAAAGGGGAAACGCTCCGCATCAAACTTGATGCGGATGGACTCCAGATAGGCCTTGATGGGCTCCACGGGACGCAGCTCCGGCAGATAGATGGGGAACCGCAGCTCGGGATAATACCAGCAACCCAGATCCAGCAAATTGATCAGGCCGTCCAGATGGTCGCCGTGGATATGGGTGACGAAAACGCCCTTGATCTTATCAAAGGTCTTGCCCTCGGAGCCCTCCTGCATCAGGCCGTTACGCATCAACTGATCGATAATCGGCGCGCCGACGTCGATCAGATAAATATTTCCATTGACCTCAACAGCCGCAGAGGAGCAAAACCGCTCCGCTCCGGGAACCCCGTGGCTGCTGCCCAAAAACGTAATCTTCATGGCATAGTACCTCATCTTAATAATAATATAATATTATAAACTTATATTAAAATATTGTCAATTAAATTCTTGACAGTTTCTTAATATTCATGCTAAAATAAGGCTGCGGCAACAATCGAAAAGAAAAAATAAAAAAAGTATTTACTTTTCGGAAAAGTTGTTGTATAATACTAAATCGTCAGTGTAACCGAACTTGGGTATCCGCTTTCACCGAGCGATGCCTCGGTCCGGCCGGACAAATCTGAAAGAAAGGTGAGAAAAGAAATGCTGAAGAAGGACATTAAGAATTCCGTTATCGAGGCTAACAAGCTGCATGAGAAGGATACCGGTTCTCCGGAAGTCCAGATCGCAATCCTGACTGCTCGGATCAATGAGCTTACCGAGCATCTGAAGGCGAACCCGAATGATCATCATTCCCGCCGCGGTCTGCTTAAGATGGTAGGTAACAGACGTAATCTGCTCAACTACCTGATTAAGGTCGATATCAATCGCTACCGTGCGATCATCGAAAAGCTCAACATCAGAAAGTAATTTTAAAAAAGCAGGCGGAAAAAGGAAGCGCGCTCGTTTCCTTTTTCTGCCTCTTTCCCATTTTGGGAGTTGCATTTTTAGCAGTTAATGAAGCGATTTTGCTTTGAAAAACCGTTTCATTAAGTGCTAAATCGCTCCTTTCCGAAATGGGTCATTATTCAAAGAAAAGGAGTAACAAAAATGTACGAAAACCACAAGATTTTCAAAACCGAGTTTGCCGGCCGCGAGCTGATCGTTGAGACCGGTAAGTTTGCCCAGCTGGCCAACGGCAGCGCGCTGGTGCGCTACGGCGAGACCGTTGTTCTGGCCACCGCCACCGCTTCCGCCAAGCCCCGCGACGGCATCGATTTCTTCCCCCTCTCCGTTGATTTTGAGGAGAGAATGTATGCAGCCGGTAAGATCCCCGGCGGCTTTTTGAAGAGAGAGGGTCGCCCCTCCGAGAAGGCCATTTTGAGCAGCCGCGTCATCGACCGCTCCATCCGTCCCCTCTTCCCCAAGGATATGCGCAACGACGTCAACGTCAACCTGACCA
>JAFQKO010000153.1 GCA_017396865.1 Clostridia bacterium
CATTACCTTCATCCCGATCTCATGCACCGCATCGGCAAAGCGCCGCATATCGGGGAAGCGATTTTTGGCAGGCTTCCAATCGCCGCAGGTGGAATAGTTGCGAACGATGGCCTTATTTTGCCAGCCGTCGTCTAAAATCAAGGTGTCCATCCCCATCTGCTTGGCGAGGCGGCATTCCTTCAAAACGTCCTTTGCCTTCACATCCTGCATATAGGAATACCAGGTAGAATAAACGGCATCAAAGGCGGCCTCGGGCACGTTTTTATTCTGATAACCCATCGAGGCATACCATGCCACGGCGCTTTGAATGGCCTTGCAGCCCTCCACCGTGCGACGGTCGATCCGCAACAGCGCTTCATAATGGGAGAGCGGAGAAACGGTGGCGGTGAAAAAGGTGATCTCCACCTCCATATCAAAGCTCGGCATTCCGACACCGCTTGCCAGCCTGATCGGAGTTTTGACATCGGAGAGCGCATAGAGCAGACGGTTTTCCCCCGATTTGGAGCAAAGCTGTTCCATCGGCATCCAATAGCCCAGCCTCGATTCAAAGGCCTTGGAGCCAAGCCATGGCATATGCCGCTGGCTGCGAAAAACGGGGCTCCAATGATAATTCATATCGTTACAGCGATGGGCAAATTTCATCTTAACGGGGCTTGGAATCCCCTCCTCTGCCCAATCGAAGATGATCCGATAGGTGGTGATCCCCTCCTGCTCCTCCAGCAGAGAAAATGCAACCTGCAGATCTTGGTCTGCGGTAAAAAGCGCAGTCATATCATTCGCTTTCCGTTCAAGCGTCATTTTATTTCAGCCTTTCCGTTTTTTTAATCTCATTATACTCCTTTTCAAAAATTATGCAAGATAGAAAGCCGACCTTTGATTCCAAAGGTCGGCTTTTATTAAACTCGTTTAACGGTGTAACCGCGTTCGCGGAGCAGATCCACCATTCCGTCCTCGCCGTATACGTGCGCCGAGCCCACGCAGATGAAGAGCTTTTCTCCATCCTTCAGGGCGGCCTCGGCATAGTCGGCCATCAATACGTTGCGATCGGTCAGCATGATCTTATTATACTCATCCAGCAGCTGCTGCTCTTCTGCGGTAACCTCTTCTTCCTCATTGAGCATTGCGATCAGCTGCTCCTCCTCGCCATTTTTCCATACCTCCAGCATTTCGGAGAGCTGCTGCTTCAATTCTTCCTCGCCGCGGTAAGACTCCACCGAGCCCTCCAGCAGCTCTGCCTGCAGGGCGGGAGAGAAATCGATCAGCATGGTCAGCTGCGATTCCATCGACTCAATATCGCGGATCGGCTTCTTCAGCTCATCGGCAAGATTAAGGAAATACATATCTACGCCGTTTTCCGCTTCATATCCGCTCTTTTCGATCATAAAGGTATCGATGAAATTAGACCAAAGGCTCGGTATATATTGATCCAAAAAAGAAAGATAGGAATGATTTTCCTGCAAAATTGCCTTTGCATCCTCGTAAAGCTCCTGCGAAATATGGTCTTTGATCGTCGTTCCGTCGGCATACAGCATCTTCGGCAACAGCTTTGTCATCACCGCCTGGTTCTCCATCTCGTCGCGCACGTCGAACTCCACCGCCAGCGCATCCGAGGCCTCAAAAGCATTGGTGATATAGTCCGGCAACGGATACATATCCTCACTGCCCACGTGAACGGAGCCGATCAAATATACGGTGCCGCCATTCTCGCTCGTTGCGCAGTACAGGGCGGGCCCCTCATGCACAACCTCCTTCGGCTGCTCGGGGATCGTTTCTTCGCTGCTGCAGGCAACCATCCCAACAGCCATACACAATATCATTAAGAATAAGAGTAACCGTTTCATTTCATCCGCCCCTTTCTGCTTGTATCATACCACATTTTAAACGGAATGTAAAGAATGAATCTGAGGGCGCCCAAGGGCGCCCAATTTATTAATATTTCAGTTCAAAAGGGCTTTGGCGGCTTTTAGGCTTTCGTGAGGCTCCATAAGGGGCTTATATTCCAAGGCACAAGCGCCTTGGTAGCCTGCCTCGTCGATGGCCTTAAAGATGGCGGGGTAGTTCAGCTCGCCGTTATCGATCTCATGGCGGCCGTTACTGCCTGCGCAATGCAGATGCTCGATATAGGGCAGGTTTTCCAGCACCGTATTGATGATATTCCCCTCCATGATCTGCTGATGGTAAATATCATAAAGCACCTTCACCCAAGGGCTATCCACCTCCCGCACCAGCTCAAAGCCTTCGGCAGAGGACCAAAGATAGGCATCCTTATGGTTGATGAGGGTATTAAGGGGCTCCAGCATCAGGATGATCTCATATTTTTCCAGAATCGGCAGAGCGGCCTTGAGGGTTTCCACCATGCTTTGATGCTGCTCGGCGCGGGGTGCGCCGGTATCCTTGCCGCCCTGGGTGATCAGCCGCTTACAGCCCAGCTTTTGGGCGGCGATACAGCTTTCCTCTAATTTTTGGAGGAATTCCTCCTTCATGGCGGGGTTGGTCAGCTCGAAGCAATCGGTGCACATCCCCATCAGCTCCACGTTATGCGCCTTCAGTGCGGCGGCGGTGGCATCTAAATCGATATCGCCCCGCTTCCAAAACTCCGCGGCATCATAACCCAGCGCCGCTACCTCGGCGATCGCCTCGGGCATCGGCAGCTCACGGAAAAACATCGGGATACAAACAGAGAGTCTCACAGCTTGATCACCTCGCCCGTTTCCATGGATTGGTTGGCGGCAAAGCCCAGCTTCAAGGACTTCAGCGCATCGCTGTAGGGAGAGCGGACAGCGGTGGGATCGCCCGCCTTGACCGCGTCGATAAAGGCGCGATCCAACAGGTAGGTCTGATCCTTTTTGCCGACGATATCACGGGTCTCCACATTATTTTTCAAAATCAAATTGCTCCGCAGGCGATAGTCCATTACGATATCCCGAAGGGCGATCATCAGGCCGTTATTGGGGCGGCAATCCCGCAGAGTATAGCAACCGCTGACCAAGGTGGCCGTTACGTTATTGGGGAAGCGGATGACAGCGGTGGAATGATCGTCGGTATCATATTCAGGCTTGGCATCCACGCCCGCCTCCACGATGCCGCGAGAGCAGGTGGCATAAACCGAAAGGGGTTCACCGAAGAGATAGCGCAGACCGTCCAGCAGGTGAATATTCTGCTCCACCAACTGACCGCCGCAATCGCTCTTCTTTTGCCACCACCAAACACCGGGGATGCCGCCGACCCAGGAGCCGTATACCAAACCGCCTTGGCGATGCTTGGGGAGCTCCTCCTTCATAATATCGATCAGGTTTAAGTAGCGATCCTGGAAGCCAACGGCGGTAACGAGGTTTTTCTCCTCCACCAGGCGGGCGATCTCCTCCGCCTGCGCAACATCCAAGGTCATCGGCTTTTCGATCAAAAACGGAATGTTCCGCTCGATAGCGCGGGTTTCGGTATCGGTATGGGCGGTGGGCTCGATACAGATAAAGACGGCATCCAGCTCAGGCTCATGATCATACAAGCCGGTATGATTCTCATAAGCGCGGGCACCGAACCGCTCAGCGGCGACAATTCTGCGCTCCTCAACGGGATCGGCTACCGCCACAACGGTAACGTCCTCCATCTGCTCCAACGCATCCATATGCGCCTTACAACGTCCGCCGACACCAATCAAACCAATCTTCAATTTTTCCATTTTCATATGCCTCCTCATTGACATAATAATTTACTTCTGTTATAATTATATTGCAAATTTTCTGTGTTTTCAATGCAAATATATTGGTATAATGTAAGGATATTGCTATGTTCATCGAAATCAACAAACAGTATTCCTCCCTCGACACCCCTTTGCCTTTGGTGGTGCAAACGGTGGGGACCAGCCAAAACCAAGGGCAGACAGACCGTCCCCAAGGCTTCATTTCCCACCATTGCCTTTGGGTATTGGACGGGGAATGCCTTTTAACCATTGAGGGCGAGCCCTACACCCTCTCAAAAGGGCAGGGATTTTACTGCCGACCGGGGATCCCCCATTCCTACCGCAGTGCGGGCGGCACGCTGAAAACGGCATGGTTCACCTTCTACGGCGGGGAAGGCGTTTTGGACTACTACAAGGCGGGCGATCATTTTCTCTTTACCGCCTCGCCCCATTTCAACGCCGCCCACAGCGCTCTTTTAGAAACCTGCCGAAAGGAAGGCAACATCATCACCCGCGGGGCGGCAGGGCTGCAATTTTTAACCGACTGGCTGGAATCGGTATTCTCCCCCTCCCCTGCCAAGACGGTGCGGCTATACATGGAAGCGCACTTTTCCGAGCCGCTGACGCTGGATGAGCTGGCGGAAAAGGCCTGCATGAGCCGCTACGCCCTCTGCCACTACTACAAGGAGAAGCGGGGCGTCTCGGTGATGGAGGAATTGAAGCGGATCCGTATGGACAAGGCCAAGCAGATGCTGCTGCACACCGCCGCACCCATCGGCGAGATCGCCCGTGCCTGCGGCTACGAAAACCCCGGCTACTTTTGCAAGCTCTTTCGGGAGCTGAGCGGTGCCTCACCCAATCAATACCGAAAGGATATGACCCACCATGAAGATCGCAATCTTAGATAAATCCACCCTCGGCGCGGATATAGACCTTACCCCCATCCGTACCCTCGGCGAAACGGCCGAATATGATACCACCACCCCCGCGCAGATCGCCGAACGGATCCAAGATGCGCAGGTGGTGATCGTGAATAAAATCAAATTAAACGAAAGCAACCTAAAAGGTACGGCGGTGCGGCTGATCTGCGTGGCCGCCACCGGCTACGACAACATCGACACCGCCTACTGCCGAGCGGCAGGCATCGCCCTTTGCAACGTGCCCGGTTATTCCACCGACAGCGTAGCCCAGCTGACGGTTGCGATGGCGCTTTCGCTGGCGACCCATTTGAACGAATATACGAAATATGTTGAAAGCGGGGACTACACCGCCTCCGGCATCGCCAATCGGCTGACGCCCGTTTACCACGAGCTTTCCTCTATGACCTGGGGCGTGGTCGGCGGGGGTGGGATCGGCAAGCGGGTGGCAGAGATCGCCGAGGCGATGGGCTGCCGTGTTTTGATGTGCCGCCGCAAGCAGGAGGGTAAATTCCCCCTTGCGGATATCGACACCCTTTGCAAAGAAGCCGATATCCTCTCCCTTCACGTTCCGCTGACCGAGGAGACCCGCAACCTCATCGACCGTGAGCGGATCGCCGCCATGAAGCCGACCGTCATTCTCATCAACACCGCCCGCGGTGCGGTGACCGACGAGCAGGCGCTGGCCGATGCTCTTCGGGAAAATCGCATCGGTGCGCTGGGAATCGACGTTTACTCAGCGGAGCCCTTTGGCGAGGAGCATCCCTTCTACTCCCTTTTGGGCGATCCGCGACTTTGCTTAACGCCCCACATGGCTTGGGGCTCCTATGAAGCCCGCGCCCGCTGCGTTGCCGCCATGGCGGAAAACATTGCCCGCTTTTGGAGCGGAGACCGTCATAATCGAATCGTATAAAGGCATCAGCCACCCAAATCATTTGGGTGGCTGATTTTTTTGAATATTCGTTTTTGCAACGGAAAAACTACCGATAAAGAAAGGTCGGTGGAAAAATGGCGAAAAGGCTGGGCAGATATGCCTTTCAATTTGAAAAGGGAATCTACGTTGCAGGCTACGGCAACGTCGTTGGACAAAAGGAGGGACAAGGGCCGCTGGGCGGCTGCTTTGATCAGATCGAGCCCGATCTCTACTGCGGCAAGAAAACGATGGAGCAGGCGGAGGTCTACCTTCAGCAGACTGCCCTCAAAATTGCCCTCAATCGGGCGGGGCTGGAGCGGGAGGAATTAGACCTCGCGGCGGCGGGCGATCTTTTAAATCAATGCGTTTCCTCCGCCTACGGCTTTCGGGAAAGCAACGTGCCCTACCTGGGGCTTTACGGCGCTTGCTCCACCATGGCGCTCTCCTCGCTGGTGGCGGCACTTTCCATCGAAGCGGGGCTTTCCCGCAACGCGGCGGCGATGACCTCCTCCCATTTCGGCACCGCCGAGCGGCAATACCGCTTTCCCCTCGAATACGGCGGCCAACGAACGCCTTCCGCGCAGCATACCGTTACCGCCTCGGGGGCGGTGATCTGGAGCAGTAAGCCCCATCCTGTGCAATTGGTCGGCGGCGCGTTCGGCAGTATTCAGGACAAAGGGGTCAGCGATCTTAACAATATGGGCGGTGCGATGGCACCCGCTGCCCTCAAGCTGATTTTAGACTATCTGCGGGAGACTCAAACCAAGCCTTCCGACTACGACATGATGCTGACAGGAGACTTGGGCTCGATCGGTGCCGAAATCGTTGCGGAATTGGCACAAAATGGCGGTGTAGATTTACACTCCGTTTATCGGGATTGCGGGGTTATGATGTATGATCGGCAAAAGCAGGATATGCACGCAGGCGGCAGCGGGTGCGGTTGCAGTGCGGCAATTCTGACAGGATACGTCATCCCAAAGCTATGGCGGGGCGAGCTCAAAAATGTTTTATTCCTCTCGACCGGTGCGCTGATGAGCCCCACCGTTTCGATGCAGGGCGAAACCATCCCCGGCATCGCCCATCTTTTGCATTTGAAAGGAGGAATGGTATGCTAACCTATTTGCAGGTTTTTCTGGTAGGCGGGATTCTTTGCGCGCTGGCGCAGATCCTGATCGACAAAACTTCCCTGACACCCGCCCGCATCGTCGTGCTCTACGTGGTGAGCGGTGTTGCCTTAACGGCGATCGGGGTCTATGATTATATCGTTGATTTCGGGGCGGCGGGTGCCACCGTTCCGCTGACAGGCTTTGGCTATTCCCTTGCCAAGGGCGTGGAGCAGGCGGTGGACGTTTACGGCCCGCTCGGTGCCTTCATCGGCGGTCTGCGGGCCACCGCGGGCGGCATCGCTGCCGCCATTGTCTTCGGAATCTTGTTCAGTATATTTGTTAAACCGCGCGACAAATAAATTGTGGCTGCCGCTCATTGCGACAGCCACAATTTATTTATGCAGAAAGGGTTTTCAGCAGGTTTAACGCATCGGCAAGGGTGATCTTACCGTCGCCGTTTACGTCCAATGCGGCATCGGCCGCACCGATTCCGTTGAGATACCGCAGGATGGCAACCACCGCTGTGGTATCAACGCTTTTCACCATCTCTACCACAACGTAGTGGCTGAAATGATCGGTTTTAAAGGTCAGGTTGCCGTTTGCATCCAATTCAGCTTCCATATCGGTAAGGGCGCCGTCGGTCTCCACACGGTAGATCTCGCAGGCTTCACCCTCCATTCCATCGGGAACGGGCAGGCTGATCGCAACCGTACCGTCGGGCTGAAGCTCCTCGCCCTCCTTTTCGATATGAATTTCAAAGTGGGCGGCCGCGCCGCTGCCCTCGGGCAGCGCGATCTCCTCGGTGGGGGTAAAGACCTCAGCCACCAGCTCGGCATCGGGATCAATCGCACCGACCTCGCCCTCCAGCTTGGCACCGCCTTCGGCAGTCAGACGAACGCCTGCGTCCAGCGCCTCCACCTGATAACCGTAGCCCTCGGTGGAATCGTCGGCGAGCAGCCGCACGGTTACGGTATCGCCTTGCAGCTCGATCCGCTTGCCTGCCAGCTCCGCACCGGTATATCGGCCGAGCAGCTTATGGTTGCCGTCGTACAGTTCAATATAGTCGCTGCCCGCCTCCACAAAGGTTTCCTCGGCGAAGGTCAGCGCCATCCAGTTGGCGCCCGGCTGGGTGAGGGTTTTACGCTCATCGGTATTCGCCCCGTAAGGATGGGCGGAATAGGCGCGGCAAGCGCCGCAGACCGAACAGAAATTGCCGCTGAAGGTGTGAGCAGCCGGAACAACGATCTCAACCGTTTCCGCAGGCTCGGAGCAGGTGAAGATCCGCGCACCGTCGGCGGTGCAGGTGGGGGCACGGTAGCTCTCGGCGGTTACGTAGTGCCAAATACCGAGGGTGCGCTCATCGCTGCCGTCGAAGGTGATCTGCGCCCGATCCTCGGGCGTACCCAGATACAGGATCCGACCGTAGCAATCGTCGAACCAATCCTCCATCAGCGTTACGCTCTTGGGTACGATCACATCGGCGTTGCAATTAAAGAACCAACCGTAGCCGTCGATGGTTTCGATGCCATCCTCCAAGCGGATCAGCCGCAGCCGATTGGCATCCCAGAAGGCGTGAGCCATCCGTTCAACGGTATTCGGAACGGTGATCTCCTCGACCGACGAATGAGCCAGGAAACGAGAATTGAGCTCCTCTAAGCCATTAGGCAGGATCAGCTCCTTCAGCGTGGATTCGGCAAAGGCTTCGCTTTCGATCTCTTTAACGCCCGCAGGAACTACATAGCGATCGGCATTTCCCAGATAACGGTGGAATATTGTTCCGGTCTTGGAAAGAAGTGCATCGTTTTCAATCTTCAGGTAGGGGTTTTCGGGATCGATGGTCAGATTGATATAGGGCCAATCCTGCCCGAAAAATGCGGCTTCATCAATGCCGGCCACCGATGCAGGCAGATGCAGCTCGGTAATACCCGAGCCTGCAAATGCGTGGGAATCGATCGACGTGATACCGTCCCTAACGGTAAATGCAGTAATATTCTCGCAATTATAAAACATTTCTCTGCCGATTAAGGTAAGGGCCTGCGGCAGGGTAACAGATTTTAAGGCGGTGCAGTTTTCAAACAGACATTCGGTTGAAACGTCGGCGTTGGCCGGAAGCTCGATGGATTCTAAGGCCTTACAACCGGAAAACGCACTGCTGCCCACCTCCGTAACACCGGAGGGGATCTTCAATTCCTTCAGGCTTTTACAGCTTGAGAAGGCGCTGCTTCCGATGGTTTGCAGACCGCTCGGCAGCGTCAGCGTTTCCAAAGCTTCACATTCACTAAAGCAGCTTGCGCCCAGCGTATGAACACCGGACGGAAGTTGAATATTCTTCAAGGAGCGGCATCCGTAAAATGCGCCATCCCCGATCTCGGTGATACTGCTCGGCATGGTCACCGTTTCCAGATACTCGCAGTTGGCAAACCAATTTTCCATAACGGTGAAATGCCCCGATACAGTAGCGGACCGAATGGGATTGTTGCCATAGACCGCATAACCATACTGAATGGCATCGGAGATCTCCACCTCCATCAATTGACATCCGTCAAAGGC
>JAFQKO010000154.1 GCA_017396865.1 Clostridia bacterium
GACCATGACCTTAAGATGCTCAACGACAGCGCCATCAAGATCATTCGTGCGCTGAAGATCGAAGGCGGCTGTAACGTTCAGTTTGCCCTCAACCCCGAAACCAGCGAGTATTACCTCATCGAGGTCAACCCCCGCGTTTCCCGTTCCTCTGCGCTGGCCTCCAAGGCCTCGGGCTATCCCATCGCGCGGGTTACCGCCAAGATCGCCGTCGGCATGGAGCTGAGCGAGATCGCCATCGCCAATACCACCGCTGCCTTCGAGCCTGCTTTGGACTATGTGGTGGCTAAGCTGCCCCGCTTCCCCTTCGATAAGTTTGCCGCCGCGCCCAATACCCTCGGTACGCAGATGAAGGCTACCGGTGAGGTTATGGGCATCGGCTCTACCTTGGAGGAGTGCCTGCTGAAATCCGTTCGTTCGTTGGAGATCGGCGCTTGCCATTATCACCTGCCGAAGTTTGATCCTATGACCGAAGCGGAGCTTTTCGATTATATCGCCGAGTTCCGCGACGATAACATCTTTGCCGTTTGCGAGCTGATGCGCCGCGGCATTTCCGTTGAGCGGCTGCATGAGGCTACCAAGATCACCGCCTATTTCTTAGAAGCCTTTGAACGGATCGTTAAGATGGAAGCCACCGTTGCGGCCGCCAAGGGCGACCTTGCCGTTCTGGCCGAGGCCAAGAAGATGGGCTTCTCCGATAAGTTTATCGCCAAGCTTTGGGCGATGAAGGAGATTGAGGTCTACGAAATGCGGAAGGCTGCGGGCATGATGCCGATCTACCGCATGGTGGATACCTGCCATACCAACGCTTATATTCCGTACTTCTATTCCTCCTATGAGGGTGAGAATGCATCGATCCTGACCGACCGTAAGAAGATCGTGGTGCTGGGCGCAGGCCCCATCCGTATCGGTCAGGGCGTGGAGTTTGACTATTCCACCGTCCACGCCGTTACTACCATTAAGAACAGCGGCTACGAGGCGATTATCATCAATAATAACCCCGAAACCGTTTCCACCGACTATACCTGCTCCGATAAGCTGTATTTCGAGCCGCTGACCACCGAGGACGTGATGAACATCATCGAATTCGAAAAGCCCATCGGTGTTATCGCTTCGTTGGGTGGCCAGACTGCCATCAATCTGGCGCAGCCGCTGAAGGATCGCGGCGTTAAGATCATCGGTACCGATTGCGATGCCATCGATCGCGCCGAGGACCGCGGCAGCTTCGAAAAGATCCTCAGAGATCTGGGGATTCCCCAGCCGCAGGGTAAGGCAGTTACCAAGATCGTGGACGGCGTAGCCGCTGCTGCCGAGATCGGCTATCCCGTTTTGGTGCGTCCCTCCTTCGTTCTGGGCGGCCGTGCCATGCAGATCGTTGCCGATGAGGGTCAGCTTCGCAACTACCTTAAGACCGCCGTTGAAATCGATGAGGACAAGCCGGTTCTCGTTGATAAGTATATCTTCGGTAAAGAGGTTGAGGTCGATGCCATCTGCGACGGCCACGACGTATTCGTACCCGGCATCATGGAGCTGGTTGAGCGTACCGGTATCCATAGCGGCGACTCCATCAGCGTTTATCCCACCTTCAGCATCTCCGATAAGGTGAAGGGCATCATTCTGCAGTATGCCAAGAAGCTGGGTCTGGGCATCGGCATCGTGGGTCTGTATAATATTCAGTTCATCGTGGATAAGAACGACAACGTCTTTATCATCGAGGTCAACCCCCGCTCCTCCCGTACCGTGCCCTTCCTCTCCAAGGCCACCGGTTACAGTTTGGCCGATATCGCCACCGAGGTTATCCTCGGCAAAACCCTCAAGGAGCAGGGTATCTTCAATATTTATCCCGAGGAGAAGAATCGCTGCTACGTAAAGGTTCCCGTTTTCTCCTTCAGCAAGATCCGCGGCTTGGATGCCTATCTCTCGCCCGAGATGAAGTCCACCGGTGAGGCCATCGGCTACGATGATAAGTTCAATCGTGCGCTGTATAAGGCACTGCAGGCTTCGGGCATGAAGCTGCAGAACTACGGTACCGTATTGGCTACCATTGCCGATCAGGATAAGGAGGAGGCGCTGCCTCTCATCCGTCGGTTCTATAATCTGGGATTCAATATTCAGGCAACCGCAGGTACTGCTGAGTTCTTGAAGAAAAACGGAATCCGCACCCACGTGCTGCAAAAGATCGGCGACGGCAGCGATGAGATCCCCGAGGCTCTGCGTCAGGGTCATATTGCCTACGTGATCAATACCCGTGATCTCAGCACCAGCGTGAACAGCGACGGTCACCAGATCCGCCGCCATGCAACCGATAATAACGTGACACTCTTTACCTCCCTTGATACCGTTAAGGTCTTGCTGGACGTATTGGAGGAGACCACCCTTTGCATTTCCACCATCGATTCTTGAGGTGAAATATGAGACAAGGAATATATGAAATCAAACGCAATGTAAAGATCGCGAAAGACGTTTATGAAATGGTTTTGGCGGGGGATACCTCCGCTATCACCGCCCCCGGTCAGTTTGTCAATGTCCTGCTGGAGGGCAAATATCTCCGCCGCCCCATCTCCATCTGCGATTGGGATGGGGAGACCATCACCCTGATCTATAAGGTGGTGGGCGGCGGTACCGAGCAGATGGCCGCTATGCAGGAGGGCGAAAAGCTGGACCTGCTGGTCGGCCTCGGCAACGGCTATAACGTGGAAAAGTGCGGCGAAAAGCCGCTGTTGATCGGCGGCGGCGTCGGTGTTCCGCCCCTCTATGGTCTTTGTAAGGCGCTGATTCAGGCGGGTAAGGAGGTTCAGGTGGTGCTGGGTTTCAATACCGCCGAGGAGGTTTTCCTGAAGGAGGGCTTTGAAA
Source organism: Clostridia bacterium (assembly GCA_017396865.1). The sequence continues at coordinate 2,851 of JAFQKO010000154.1, forward strand.
AGCTGGGCGCATCGGTTACGGTCGCTACTGCCGACGGCAGCGTCGGCGTTAAGGGCTTTGTTACTACCGCCATGGAAAGCCTTGCCTACGATTATTTCTATACCTGCGGCCCCGAGCCGATGTTCCGTGCCATTGAGCGGGCGGTCACCGTTTCCGGTCAGTATAGCTTCGAGGAACGGATGGGCTGTGGCTTCGGCGCTTGCATGGGTTGTTCCTGTAAGACCAAGTATGGCAATAAGCGCATCTGTAAGGATGGCCCTGTGCTGGAAAGGGAGGAGATCATATGGTAAATACAAAGGTCAATCTCTGCGGGGTTGAGATGAAGAACCCCATCGTACCCGCCAGCGGTACGTATGGCTTCGGCTATGAATTTGCCGAGCTTTACGATATCAACGTGCTGGGCTCCCTCTCCTTTAAGGGAACCACCTTGGAGCCCCGCTTCGGGAACCCCACTCCGCGCATTGCGGAATGTTCTGAAGGAATGCTCAATGCAGTCGGTCTGCAAAATCCGGGCGTCCATAAGGTGATGAGCGAGGAGCTGCCCAAGCTGAAGGCTTGCTTCGACGGCCCCATTATGGCCAACGTCAGCGGGTTTTCGCTGGATGATTACCGTGAGACCGTTCGCATTCTGGACGCAGAAAAGCAGATCGCTTGGTTTGAGATCAACGTTTCCTGCCCCAACGTTCATGGCGGCGGGATGAGCTTCGGTACCGATCCTAAGGCGGCAGCTTCCGTTACCGCCGAGGTGCGAAAGGTCACCGATAAGCCGATCATTATGAAGCTGACCCCCAATGTCACCGATATCGTCAGCATCGCCAAGGCCTGCGAGGAGGCGGGTGCCGACGGCATCAGCCTGATCAATACCTTGCTCGGCATGCGGATCGATCTCAAAACCAAAAAGCCGATCCTCGCCAATAAGATGGGCGGATTTTCGGGCCCTGCCATTATGCCGGTGGCGCTTCGGATGATCTATCAGGTCTACGATGCAGTCAACATCCCCTTGGTCGGCATGGGCGGTGTTTCTACCGCCGAGGACGTGATTGAGATGATGCTGGCAGGTGCCACCGCCGTTGAGGTGGGTGCTGCCAACCTGCGCGATCCCTTTGCGGCCAAGAAGATCATCGAGGATCTGCCCCGTGTGATGGAAAAATACGGAATTACTGATTTGAAAGATATTATAGGAGGAGCACACTGATGGGAAGAGACGTAATTATCGCTTGCGACTTTGCAAGCAAGGAAGATACCTTGAAGTTTTTGGATCTGTTTAAGAATGAGGAGCGTAAGCCTTTCTTGAAGATCGGTATGGAGCTGTTCTATGCGGAAGGCCCTGCTATCGTGCGGGAACTGAAGGAGCGCGGACATAAGATCTTTTTGGATCTGAAGCTCCATGATATCCCCAATACCGTTAAGAAGGCCATGGCTGTTCTGTCCCGTTTGGACGTGGATATGACCAACCTGCACGCTGCAGGCACCATCTCCATGATGGAGGGTGCTCTGGAGGGGCTCACCCGTCCCGACGGTACCCGCCCTCTGCTGATCGCCGTAACCCAGCTCACCTCCACCGATCAGGAACGGATGGAACGGGATCTGCTGATCAAAGAGCCCATCGATCAGGTGGTTATGCATTATGCCTCCAATGCCGCTAAGGCCGGCTTGGACGGCGTTGTCTGCTCTCCGCTGGAGGCAGGCAAGGTGCACGATACCTGCGGTCGGAAGTTCCTGACCGTTACCCCCGGCGTTCGCTTTGCCGATGGGGATATCGGCGACCAAAAGCGGGTCATGACCCCCGCTGAGGCCAAGAAGATCGGCAGCGATTATATCGTGGTGGGCCGCCCCATCACCGCAGCTGAGGATCCCGTTGCGGCCTATCGCCGTTGCGTAGATGAATTCGTAGATTGAGGAGGAATTGAAAATGGAAAGCTATAAGAGAGAGTTTATTCAGTTTTTGCAGAGCGCAAACGTTTTGAAGTTCGGTGATTTCACCGCAAAATCCGGCCGTAAGATCCCTTATTTCGTTAATGCGGGCGAGATCAAGACCGGTGAGCAGATCGCTAAATTGGGCGAATTTTATGCCAAGGCTTATCTGGAGAAGGTAGGCAATAAGCGCACCGTTCTTTACGGCCCTGCTTATAAGGGGATCTCTATCGCTGTATCGAGCGCCGTTGCTTTGGCAAAGGGCGGCTTGGACGTTCCCTTCTTCTTCAACCGTAAGGAAGCCAAGGATCATGGCGAAGGCGGTATCTTCGTCGGTTATGTGCCCAAGGAGGGTGAAGAGATCGTCATCGTTGAGGACGTCATCACCGCCGGTACCGCGATCCGCGAGAGCATGGCCAATCTTTCCTCTTTGGCAGGCACCAAGGTCGTTGCCACCTTCGTTATGGTCGACCGTAAGGAAAAGGGTCAGGGCGAAAAGGGCGCTATGCAGGAGATCGAAGAGGAGTTCGGCTTCCCCGTATACTCGGTTGTGGATGTTTACGATATCATTGAGTATCTGGAAGAGGATGCAGCCAACGAGGAGAACGTGACCCGCATCAAGAACTATCTGGCTGTCAACGGTGCAAAAGCATGAGAAGCCTCATTGATATTTTAGAGCTGTCTACCGAAGAACTGACCGAGCTGATTGCATTGGCAGAGGATATTATTGCAAAGCCCGAAAAATATCGGGATAGCTGTCGTTATAAAAAACTGGCCACCCTCTTTTTTGAGCCTTCTACCCGTACCCGCCTGAGCTTTGAGGCGGCGATGTATGAGCTGGGCGGTCAGGTGCTTTCGATGGCCAGCGCAGGTAGCTCCTCTGCCGCCAAGGGTGAAAGCGTTGCCGATACGGCCAAAACCGTCAGCTGCTATGCCGATATTATCGCCATGCGCCATCCCAAGGAGGGCGCGCCGATGGTGGCGGCGATGAATGCCTCCGTTCCCGTGATCAACGCGGGCGACGGCGGCCATAATCATCCTACCCAAACCTTGGCCGATCTGCTGACCATCTGGCGGGAAAAGGGTCGCTTTACCGGTTTGACCATCGGTCTTTGCGGCGACCTGAAGTTCGGCCGTACCGTTCATTCGCTGATTGCGGCAATGTCCCGCTATACGGGGAATCGCTTTGTGCTGATCTCCCCCGAGGAGTTGAAGCTTCCCAGTTATGTCAAAAAGGATATGCTGCAGCAAAAGGGCATTCCGTATACCCAAACGACCGATCTGGAAAGTGCATTGCCCGAGTTGGATATCCTCTATATGACCCGTGTTCAACGGGAACGCTTCTTTAATGAGGAGGATTATCTGCGGCTGAAGGATAGCTATATCCTTACCCCC
>JAFQKO010000018.1 GCA_017396865.1 Clostridia bacterium
CCGCACCCCGATATCCACACGGTTGGAATGGGTGGGGATCTCCAGCTCCTTGCAGACGGTTTCCATCCACTTACTGCCGCTGCGGCCCACCGAGATGATGCAATCCTTGCACCGATAGGTGGCATCCTTGCATTGCACCTCGTAGCCGCCCTCGACCGCCGCCACCGAGACCACGGGGGTATCAAAGAAGAACTCCACCCGCTCCTTCAGGTAGGCATAAAGGTTCTCCAATACCACGTAGTTGATATCCGTTCCCAAATGGCGAACGGAAGCATCCAGCAGATGCAGGTCGTTTTGAATGCAAAGGGTCTTAAAGCGGGTACCTGCGGTGGAATAAAGCTTGGTACCCTCGCCGCCGTAGCGCATATTGATCTCGTCGACGTACTGCATCAGCTCCAGCGCCCGCTTTCGGCCGATATACTCATAAAGCGTCCCGCCGAAATCGTTGGTAATATTATATTTTCCGTCGGAGAAGGCACCCGCACCGCCAAAGCCGCTCATAATGCTGCAGCTTTTACAGCCGATACAGGTCTTGATCTTCTCGCCGTCGATGGGACAACGGCGGTTGGCAAGGGCATGGCCCGCCTCAAATACCGCCACCTTCAGCTCCGGCTTATGTTGCATCAGCTCATAGGCGGCAAAAATTCCGCCCGGCCCTGCACCGATGATAATAATATCGTAGTTCATGTCAATTACCTCTTTACATCATGTATTATTTTGATAATAAATTCCGATCTGTAATTATTCCGTCTCGGCAAGAACGCCGTCCTCGCCCATCATCAACGGCTTGATCTCGTATTTCGTGTACTTGGCGATCTCGTCCAGCTTGACCTTTTCGGCAAAGTTATTCAGCAGCGAAAAGACCATGCCTTTGCGCTGGGCGCGGCCGGTACGGCCGATGCGGTGGATATAATATTCCATCTCCTCGGGGATGTCGTAGTTGAGAACGAAGTCCACGTCGTCCACGTCGATTCCGCGGGAAGCCACGTCGGTAGCAACCAACACGTCGATCTGATTATCGCGGAATTTCTGCATGGTTTTCTCCCGCTTGCTTTGGGGGATATCGCCGTGGAGGCAATCGCAGTTTACCCCGCCCTTCTGCAGCTCATCGCTCAGCCGCTGACACATCGACTTGGTATTGCAGAAAATGATCAGCCGATCATAGGGCCCCTCCTGAATCAGCTTTAGGGTGGAGGCCGTCTTTTGATAGGGCGGAACCGTTACCGAATATTGGTCGATATCGGGGCGATCCTCCCGCTTCGGCTCAACGGTGATCTCCACCTCGTCGCGCTGGTATTTCCAGGTCACGTCCATCACCTCACGGCTGATGGTGGCGGAAAACAGCCCTAAATTGCGGCGGTTTTTCACCATATCCACAATGCGGGTAACGTCCTTATAAAAGCCCATATCCAGCATCCGGTCGGCCTCATCCAACACCACCGTTTGAATATGGTCGAACCGCAGATTGCGGCGCTTATGATGATCCATCAGGCGGCCGGGGGTGGCCACAACGATCTGGGGTTTTTTCTCCAGTTGACGGATCTGCCCCTGCATCCCCGCCCCGCCATACAGCACCGCTACGCGGATCCCCTTATAGAAGGTCAGCAGACCCCGCAGCTCGTCGCCGATCTGCATCGCCAGCTCACGGGTCGGTGCCAGGATCAGCCCTTGGATCTCGGGGCAGTCGGCATCAATATGCTCGATCATCGGAATGCCGAAGGCAAAGGTCTTGCCGGTGCCGGTGGGGGCTTTGGCCACCACGTCCTTCCAGGCCATAAATTCGGGGATGGCCAGTTTCTGCACCGTGGTGGGATAGGCATAGCCCTTCTCCTCCAACGCTTTCAGCATCGCTTCCGAAAGACCGAGGTCTTTAAAGGTAATATTTTGTTCCATTTTTTATCCTTTTCTGAACTGTTTTATTTCCAACAATATATTTTATCACATTCTTCTCTGTTTCGCAACCCAAAATAAAAAATCGAAGCTGTAAAAAAGTTACAGCTTCGATCCTATTATTCTTCAATCCGAACGGTCTCGCCCGGCTTGATGGAATAGAGCTTACTGTCTACGTCCAGCCAGATCGTCAGCAAGGTGGGGTTATAGACCTTGCGGCCGTCGGCGCTGTAACGCAGGCGCTTATAGGCCTCCACGTAATCGCAGATCTCGATATTGGTGGCATACCAGATCTCGTCGTTATTCGCCAGCCTTTGGCAAACGGTTTCGATCAGATCCCAATTATCGTTGCGATCAAATTCATAGCTATGCCCCCAAATATACAGCAGGCGGGGCACGCGGCGGGCATGATAAGCCTTTTCGGAAATATCCAGAGCCAGAAATTTATCGATATACTCCATCAGCTTGGGGTTATTGTGATGGGCGCTGGGCATCCAGGCGTGGAAATCCTGCGGGAGGGTGAAGGAATCGTTATCGCCGCCGAGGGTGCGGGCATAGGCGATATCCAGATCCGTCAGGTAATGCTTGATATTCTCATAGGTGGTGAAATTGCCCATCTGGGTGATGCCGCTATCGGGATAGGCCATGCCGCGGATGATGCGGTCCAGCTTTTCCTCCAGATCCAAGCGGCAGTCCAGCACGTCGCGGATGCCCTCAATCGGTCTCAAATTGCCGTTGGCGCGGTGAAATGCACCGTGAACGGCGATCTCATGCCCCTTGGAAAGGAAATACTCTTCCATCTGCTCGCGGGTAAAAATATCCTTACGATGGCGGTCGCTGTTGAAATTAAAGGTACACTTCATCCCGTATTTATCGAAGATCGCCGCCAGGCGCACGTCCTGGGGCTTGCCGTCGTCGTAGCTGAAGGTGACCGCCTTAGGCTTGCCACCGGGATAACGCATCATTACGGTTCTGATCATTGTTCTTCCTCCAAGAAAATAGGATTGGTCCATGCGTATTTGCCGTCCTTGTCAATCACGACCGCACGGATATAGTCGTAGGGTCCCGGCCATTTATCCATGCAGAACTCGGCGCGGGTGAGTGTTCCATCCTCGGAACGAACGATCCGCGTGGGGTGCTTATCGCTATGGAAGCGCACCTTGCAGGCGGCAGAGCATTCCACCACCGCCATATTGCCTTCCACATAGAAATTATAGATCTCGGGGCCGCAGGAGGCATAGAACTTGCCCTCCTTCAGCGCCTCTAAAATGGCATTGATGTTGTTTTCCGCATTGACCATGACCCAGCCGTTGCAATGCTGATCCATCTTATGGCCGTCGTCGGTGGCAACGCCGTAGATGCGCTTGCCTTGGCCGAGCAGCTCGTCCCAATAGGCAGCATCCTGATCCATATCGCACTCCATAACACAGCCGCTGTTCCAGATCTCCATGGCAAAATTGCCCTGCTGATTCTCGAAATAGCGGGCAGGGGTGGAGCTCCATTCGGGATGGCAATAGACGGTCAGATTACCCTTGGCATGGATCTCGTCCAGATAGGGCTGATATTCATACTGATCCTTTGCCTTGCCGGATTCCGGCCGCTCATCCTGCTCAAAGCCGTTGCCGTCCTCCTTGGCGGGGCCGATGCAAACGGTATGGAAGCAGCGCATTCCCATTTCGCGGTCAATAGTATTATCAAACTCCATGCCGGGGATAATGGTGATGGGCACCTCCGGCGCAAAGTTTTTAAAATTATAGTTTCTGTGATCGGTGATGGCAAGGAAATCATAGCCGTGGTCATGGTGATAGCGGATGACCTCCTCCGGCGTTCCCTTTCCGTCGGAACGGGTGGTGTGGCAATGAAGCCCACCCTTCAGCATCTTTTTAGCCTCAATAAATGCCTGCTGCTGTTTCATAAGATTCGTCTCCTTTTACAGTGTGCACGCTTAACTTGCTTCGAGGGTATTATAGCATAGTTCTTCTGCAATAGGCAAGACGGTATTGAGAAAAATCAATGCAACGGCTTTCGCTTTGATGACATACAGTTCGCGCTCCGCAATCTGATTACATTCCGCTGACGCGGATTCCATACCAAGCCTTCGGCTTGGATAAACAAAAACACCGCCCTTGGGCGGTGTTTTGGTTTGGCTGTTCCGAACCATTATGATACCTCGCTCTTATAATCTTCTGCCAATTTCTCGCAAAATATCGACAGCGGGAGCAGGAATTCTGCCAAGAAAATCAGGGCCTACGTTCAAAAGAAGATTGGCGCCGCAACCATTACACTTGTGCAGGATATCCAAGACCCTTTCCGGTGATTTCCAATCATTGTCAAAACTCTTATACCCCCAAGTCTTGTTGAGCGTAATAGGCGATTCCATCAACGCTTCCGTATATTTCTCCGGGAGTGTATTATCTCCGCAGGAAACATAGTCGCCCAAGCCTTTTCCAAGCCTTGTGTTCACCAAACAACCCGGCTGATATTTGTGCACCATATCATAAAGCTCCTGAGCATGCTCCTTTGTTTGTTCAGCCATTGGTGTATCAAACCAAATCAAACATAAATCTCCGTATTTTGTGAGAATTTCTTTAAGCTGTGGCTTTATTTTCTTTTCAAAACAGATGCTGTAATCTTTTTGTTCATTATCAGGAAAATCCCATGTATTTCCCCAATAACACAGTTCCTCTCTTCCCTCATGATAGATCATTTTCGTATACCCGCCGCCATGCAGCTCGTGCCAATCCAAGCATTGAGAATAATACAAACCAAGCTTCAAGTTATACGTTTTACACGCTGTAGCAATTTCTGCTATAATATCTCTGCCAAACGGAGAGCAATCTGCCGAATTATAGTCGTCAACATCCGACTTAAAAAGGCAGAACCCATCATGGTGCTTGCTTGTTACAACAATATATTCCATACCAGCCTCTTTGGCAAGCCTCACCCACTCCTCTGCATTAAAGTAAATTGGATTAAAAATATTGGCAAGTGCTTCATATTCTTTTATATTGATTTGAAAACGGTGCATCGCCCATTCCCCGATGGTTTTTATTCTTTGTCCGTTCCATTCACCGCCAAGAATGCTGTATAACCCCCAATGGATCATCAATCCCATTTTTGCTTTTTTAAACCATTCTTTGTTTTCTTCAAGTGTAGCCATTAAAAAACCTCCCATTGACAATAATCTACCTTTTTGTTAAAATTTTACTAATAAAATTCTAATTTAATTATAATATTTGAGCCGTAAAGCGTCAATGTCAGCGTTAGGCATAACATTGTCAATAATCGACTTGGAGGAAAAATGGAAACAATAGGTCGTATCATTTGCTATGGAACAAGCGTGGCACCGGCAAACTCATGGCACTGCACCGAACATATCGGCATTAACCGGCTTTATTTCATTCACTCGGGAAGCGGCGGGTACTGGCATAATGGAGAAAAGTATCCGTTGTTGCCAAACCATCTGTATTTTGTTTCATACACTGCAGACTTTGCCCCCTTTTGCGATTTCAACGATCCTATCGAGCATACGTATATAGATTTTGAGTTGATTCCTCCGTTTATAACAAATGAAATCATTTATATTAAAGTAAGCGAGGATGAAAAGCTTTTATTGGCTTTATCCGCGTTTACTTTGGGCGGGACAATGAGCAATCATTGTGATCTTTCTGCCCTACATAACGATCGGGCATTTTTTGAACTTTGCAAAATGAGCGTAATTTACTTAGTCAATCAAATCGCAAAGGAAAATAACATCCAAAGGATCACCGACGAGGTTGTTACAAAATCACTTGAAATAATCCATAATCATTTACACGATAAACTGTCGGTGAAAGAACTCGCACGCAAATGCTATATGAGCCCCGATTGCTTTATCCGGCATTTTCATCTAATTGTCGGAACAACTCCCTATGCATATATTAAAAACATTCGATTGCGAACCGCACGCTGCCTTCGGGAATCCGGAATGAGTATTTCTCAAATTGCAAATGAAGTGGGGTATTCCGACGCCGCTTCTCTTTTACACGCTTTGCAAAACGAGGATATGCAATCAAAATAAGTGAAAAAGCCGCCCAGAAGGGCGGCGGCACGATCACAGCGATAACCGTGTATATCATCAATTCCGCAGGAATTGCATATCATCAACACGCAGTGTTGCATCTCATCAAGCCGCAGTTCATACAGCCTTCGGCTGATGATATGCGCCTACGGCGATGATATACACGCTGAAGCGGATTCCATGCCAAGCCTGCGGCTTGGATAAACAAAAACACCGCCCTTGGGCGGTGTTTTTGTTTGGTTGTTACGAACCATTATGATGCCGGCTATATCTCTATTTCTAATCCATCATAGGCCGTAACAATATTGTGTTTTTTCATCTGTTCATTCAGCGTTTTTTGATCGGGATGCAGCTTTCGCGCCATATGACTGATGCAAAATCTCCCAATATAGTTTTCCAATGATTTTTTCATCTCTAATACCATATTAAGATTATTGTGCTCAAAGATACGGTAATCACCGTCAATATAGCCTATCGTTGCATCAAGGACTGCAAAATCGGGCTTATATTCTTTAATTGCTTGCACCTCATCATATAAGAGCCATGCTCCGTCAAGACCGTAAAACAACGTCCTTTCACCATCGGTAATAATAAAGTGAACTGCATTTTGGCAAGTACCGTGGTTGCCTTTGTATGCTCTTACGGTATAGTGTCCCAACGTTTTAACATCACCGTCAGACAAGGGAATAAACGTTGCCCCCAGGGACTCTAAATGTGAGCGTGTTTCCTGCGAAAAATGGTCTCTATGCGTATGGGTGTTGATAATGTATTTTATCTTTTTCGGGCTTTTCCCCAGATCCTCCAGCGCATAAAGAACCTGCGGGCCGGGATCGATCAACAACAGGTCGTCTATCAGCGCCGAGGACAACCGACGAAATTCCGAGTAGTCGTCGGGCTTTTGCAAGGGCCAATCTGCCGCACCTGTTCCTAAAAACGTCATTTTCACCAAAATCACCTCGAACTTATTATAGTATCCTTTTGTACAAAACGCAAGTATAGTTTTATCGAAGCAATCAGACGGTAAGAAAAAAGCCGCCAAGGCGGCAGCAGAGAGCACATATGAAAGCTTGATGAAACCCGTAGGGGCGGATGCCTACATCCGCCCGTGGCACAGTGGATGCGGTGCGCTCTGTGGTTTTGTCGACCGCTGCGGGCGGTGCCCGAAAAGGCTCCCCGCAAGCCGTCTCCTTGATTGCAATGCGGGGTGGATAGCGACTCGCTTCGCTCCCTGCATCAGTTCCACTTCGCCAAAAATTCTTCGCCTTACGGCTCGATATTTTTGGAGTGTCACTGATCGAACGATTTAGATGCCAACTTAAAGTTGGTCTTTTGCGAAGTCTATAAGTCGTAAAATTTCGTTTTGTCTTTCACGAAGTTTTGTATTAACTCTAAACCTCTTTTATTCTTTTTGAGATAAGTATAAAGGCTAAAATACCTGTACCAAAGACCATATAAAAAATATATTTCCTCTTGCAATTCTTCTCTGTTCATATTACTGCCGCCTTTCTTTTTGGTAACAGCAATTATATGCGAAAAGTTTTAAAAGTCCAGAGAATTATTAATAACGGGCAACAACATATCCCTTTTTATATATCTGTTCAAAAGCTTCTTCTTTGTTTGAAATAATATAATCTAAAATATGCCGATTATCTAATTTGATTTTCAAGCACTCTAACATTTTAAGGGTAGTTGGATTAACAGAAATAGTTACGAACTGTTCCTTTGACAGAGAAAATTGCAAATATATTTCAATTCTCTTACAATAATTACCTGTTACAACCATTTTATCTAAATGATTATAATAAAACAATTCATCATTTACATACATACCATGCTTATCGAACTTTAGAGAAAATTCTCCAGTAGAAAAATCATAAATTTCAAGTGCTTCTTCTTTTGAAGTGTCAAAATCATATCGTTCCAATTCGGTTTTAATAGTTTTTTTGCGAACAAAGGGTACGCAAGAAAGAAAAGCAATAGAAATTACAACCATTGCTCCCAAACACAATAAACCGTGAACTAAATATTTTTCATCGTCTATTTCCATTAGAACAGCAAACGCCCCTATGAGCAAAAAGCAAACAACAGCATAGATTGGTGTCAGTATGTAGGACACTGTGAAATTCAAAGGCAACATTTGAGTTTTTTCGTATGCTACAATTTCTTTTAATCCTACTTTTTCTTTAGCCACAACATCACCGCCTTAATTAAATTATAACATAATGCAAACAAATAAGCAATATTAACGCATTTCGGTCGTTCGAATCCATATTGTCCTGAATTTCAGTGCAATCAGGGGACAGTTCTGTGATTGAAAGTAAAAGCCGCCGGGGCGGCGGCAGAGGGCACTATTGTATAGTAGAAATTGTAAATCGAGCAGGCTGACACAGTGGATACTCGTTGCGCTCGGTTTTCGGCGACCGCCCCGGGCGGTTCACGCCGAAACCGTCGAGCAACGAGACACGGCAGTCCTCAATGCCTATCGCGGCATTGAGGCTGCCTCAACGAACTTTTTTGCCTTGCAAAAAAGTTCGATCCAGCGGCTCCCACCAAACAAAAACAGCACCCGATTGGGTGCTGTTTTTGTGTGGTGGGAGAGGGTGGATTCGAACCACCGAAGCGAGACGCAACAGATTTACAGTCTGCCCCCTTGGGCCACTCGGGAACTCTCCCATATTGGAGCTGGCGAACGGAATCGAACCATCAACCTGCTGATTACAAATCAGCTGCTCTGCCAATTGAGCTACGCCAGCGCATTGACGCTGCCTTTGTTGATAGCGACTCGCGTCGTTACCTTAGATAGTATAATCATTCGGCGGCATTTTGTCAAGATTTTTTTTGAAAATTATTAAAATATTTTTAAAAGCATCGGGCAACAGCCGTTTTTGCTCACCGATAATTCTCCAGCACCGCCTCACCCGAGGAAAAGGCCAGCACCTCATCCCCGACCCGAAGCAGCAGCTCCGCGCCGTCGCTGATCCCGACCACCGTGCCGCGAAACCGCTCCGCACCCCGCACGACGGTCACCGTTTTACCCTGCAGATAGGAGCGCTCCCGATAGCTTGCCGACAAAGCAGGATTTTCCAAATCCCGATAGTATGCAAAGAATCGATCCAGAATCGCCCGCGCCAGCCGCTCCCGCAGGCCGCTTTGAGGCTGCTCCAACAAAGCGCCCGCAATGGTCGACAGTTCGCCAAACCCATCCTCGGGTGCAAAAACGTTCAGCCCGATCCCCAGCGCACAATAGGCCAGCCCGCCCTCGGGGCGCAGCGCCCCTTCGGCAAGGATGCCGCAGACCTTTTTATCCTCAAGATACAGATCGTTGACCCACTTGATCTTCAGTGCAAGCCCCGTCACCTGCTCCACCGCCTCGGCCACCGCAACCCCTGCGGCAACCGTCAGCTTCAAGGCATCGACCGCCTTGCCTGCGGGGCGCAGCAAAAGGGTAAAATAAAGCCCCGAGCCGGCAGGCGAAAAAAAGCTGCGCCCCAAGCGGCCGCGGCCTGCTGTTTGATACTCGGCAAACAGCACCGTGCCCTCCGCTGCGCCCTGCTGCGCCAGCTCCTTCACGATACGGTTGGTGGAATCCACCTGCTCCTCGATCAGGATATGATAATCGCCGCCGATCAACTCTTTATTTAATTTTTGAAATTTTCTTATACTCATACTTTTATTTTAACATAAAAAACCGCCCTTTACAAGGCGGTTTTCTATATTAGAAGTTATAGTCGGGCTCAACCGTTTTCAGCTCGGTGGCAGAATCAACGATCGCCATGCAGGCGGCGCAGGTCTTAGCGCCCTCCAGCGCGGTGGTGACCACCGGCTTATCCTCCAACACGATCTCGCAGAATTCGTTAAATTCTCCGATGGTATTATGATCGGCAAGCTTGACGGGATATTTGATCGACGCATTGATGGCATTGAGGCCCTCATAAATGCTGTCGTTCACCTCAGCCTTAAAGACCTCCATAAACCGATTCTTATTATCGACTATGATGGTACCCTTGGTGCCGTACAGCACGGTGCGCATGGTATAATTGCGCTTACAGCCGATGGAAACGAACACCTTACCGATCACGTTATTGGGGAACTGCATCACGGCAACGGTGGTGTCGTCGTAGGGCAGGCCGGGGAAATACTTCCGATTGGAATAGGCCGTTACGCGCTCGGGATCGCCCGCGATCCAGCGAAGCAGGTCAACGGCATGGCAGCCGCCGCCGATCACGCCGTTGCGCAGAGGATCATCGCGCCAGCCACCCTTCATCACGATGCCGGTATAATCGTGGGCGTATTCACTCTCCACAAAGGTCAGCTCGCCGATCTCACCCCGCTCCACCAATTTCTTGGCGGCGGCAAAGCCGGGAGTATAGCGGCAGATCTGCCCCACCATGAACTTCTTATTGCTCGCCTCGGCGGCCTTCACGATGGCAACCAGATCCTCGCGGCAAAGGGCCAGCGGCTTTTCACACAGCACGTGCTTGCCCGCCTTCAACGCATCCTCCACCATCTCGCGGTGAAGCTGGTCGGGGGTAACGATGACAACGCCGTCGATTTCCTCCATGGCGAGCAGATCGTGGTAATCCTGAAAATAATGCTCAACCTTGAACTTCTCGGCGCTCTTCTTGGCCTTTTCCAAATCAATATCACAAACAGCGATCAACTTCGCGTTGGGGTTCTTCTCAATGGCGGTCATATGCCCCTCGGCCATACCGCTGCAGGAAATAACGCCCATATTCAAAAGCTTTTTCATGGTTTTATACCTCCCTTTTGGCTCTATTATATAAAAACCAAAAACGGAAATCAATAGGATTTTAGACAATATATATTTGATTTTGGACAAATTCTTCTATTCTGCCGTTCTGTTTCTGATCAATTGATCAATCGCATCCAGCACACGCTCTTTTCCCATCTTCGGGCATCGCTTTTCATTCAAGATCATCGAGAGATACTCCGGCGTTACCTCCAGCACCGCCGCCAGCTCCCTTCTGCGAATTTTATATATATGCATTTTTCCTACCGCTTCGGCAATCCAGGGCTCCAAAATAACACCTCCAAAAATTCACATTTCGAGAATTTATAACAAATAATACCATATTTTTCGAAAAAAAGCAATGATTTTTTTGAAATTCATTTTCAAATTGAGAATTTTATGGTATAGTATATTAAACTAAAAAAGAAACGGAGCATCATTCATGACCGCCCTCGGAGCCAACCTCAAACGATTGCGAAAAGAGCGCAATCTCAAGCAATACACCCTTGCCGCGGCATTGGGGATCGCCCGCTCGACCCTCTGCCAATATGAATCGGGGGAACGAACCCCCTCCGACGAGCTCAAGCTCGCCATTGCCGATTATTTCGGCGTCACCGTAGATCAACTGCTGCGGGAGTCTCCGCAGACCCTTGCGCTCTCCCACCGCGAGCGGCAGCTGATCGCCGCCTATCGGGCGCAGCCTGCAATGCAGCCCTCGGTGGATCGGCTGCTGGGGCTGGAAGCCCCCTCTCTCACCCTTGTGGCGGCGCAGGGTGGCGACAAAGCGGCAATTCCCGCCCAAGCAACCCTGCAGCAGCTGGCCGATCGGGATCTGCAAATTAGCGACGAACCGAAAAAAAGGTAGATTTTTCGGTTTTTTTGCGTTATACTCTAAAAATACACAAACCGGAGGTAACGCAAATGAAGCTTTTGAAGTTCTTTTTCAAATATTACGTATTCCGTTCCCTGCGCAAGGTGCAGAATATCGAGGCGGTGATCGAATCCCATGGCTTTCGGGTTTATCGCTACCGCCCCGAGGAAAGCAGCTCGCAGGTAGCGGGTCTGCTGCGGGATCTCGACTGCGTCGACTATGCCCGCCACCACAACAGCTTTCACACCGCCAACCCCATTATTAAAGGGGTCTTCATTCGGCGCGGGCTGAGCCTGGAGGATCAGCGGGAGCTTTTATTCCACGAAGAAGCCCACATTTGGTACAACCACCCCTATACGGTCAGCTTTACCGAGGAGACCGAAATTCGGCAAGAGGTTGTTGCTAACCGTTTTCTGGCCCGTCTCAAAATGCTGAAGGTCGTTTTCTATACCCTTGTTGTTGCGCTCCTTGCCTGCGGCATTCTGCTCACCGCAAAGGCCTGCGCCCAAAGCGACGGCGTCTACGTTACCGCAAGCGGAGACTGCTACCATCAGGAGGATTGCCCGCAAATTGCAGGCAATGAAAGCGCCACCGCCATCGAGCTTAGTCAGGCACAGCATCTGGATAAGCGCCCCTGCAAAATTTGTCGACCGTAAAAAGAATAAAGCCGCGCAAACGCGCGGCGCATCAGGACACTTGTGCAAGTTACGCATAAACTTAACGGCTTGCAGACACAGAAGATACTCGTTGCGCTCGGTTTTCGGCGACCGCTCCGAGCGGTTCCCGCCGAAACCGTCGAGCAACGAGACACGGCAGTTTCCAAACGCTATCGCGCGTTTGGAACTGCCTCAACGAACCTTTTTTGCTTCGCAAAAAAGGTTCAAATCTTCAATCTGCGGGCCAACAAAAAACACCACCCTGTTCGGGTGGTGTTTTTTGTTGGCGCGCTGGAGAAGATTCGAACTCCCGGCCTTCTGATCCGTAGTCAGACGCTCTATCCAGCTGAGCTACCAGCGCATATTCATTGGAGCTCTTTTACAGAGCGGTATATATCATACCACATCTTTTTCGGAAAATCAAGCCCCAAATGAAATATTTTTTGTTTTTCTTTATTCGCCGTACATTTTGCCTTGGTAGATGAACTCCTGCAAATGCTTTGCGGTGGTATCGGGGTTAAAGGTAAGATACCAAACGCCATCGATCATTCTGCCGCCGTAGCCGTTTTGATCCACAGGCAGCGGAAAAACGTCGCGGCGGATGATATAATCGGAGACCACCACCTTGGTGGCTACACCGGTGACGTCGGAGCGACCCAGCGTGGTACGCACCAGATCCAGCAACGACTTTGCGATGGAGGGATAATCGATCAGGCTTTTTTCCTTGATCGCCTCAAAGCAGGCGGTGAGCACCAGCTCGTGCATCTCGGCACGCCTTGAGGTGCCGCCCACGTTTTTACGCTCCCGCATCATGCAGAGCACCTGCAAGCCGTTCAGCTTCTGATATCCCACCGCAGGGATCAGCTTGGGCTCGATCCCCCGCGATTGGGATTCGGCGGCAATCATATTATTGACCGGCGTTAAATAATCCGACGAAACGTCCAGATTAATGCCGCCCAGCTCATCGATCACCTGCTCCAGATTGGTAAAGTTGATGCAAAGATAATCCACGATATCCAGCCCGAAGTTTTGGTTCAGGGTTTTCACCGCCAAAGCGGGCCCGCCCTTGGCGTAGGCATGGTTGAGCTTGGTTTTTCCAATCCCCTCCACCAGCACGTAGGAATCCCGCTCGATAGAAGAAAGGCGAATTTCCTTCCGCTCCTCGTCCAGCGTAACGATGATGATGCCGTCGCTGCGGCCGACCATGGAATCGCTGTTCGTATCGATGCCGAACAGCGCGATATTGCGGATGCTCTCGCTATGGTAATCCTGCACCACCACGCCGACCTCATCGGGCTCCAGCGGCGGATCGATCTCCATGCCGCTGAACAGATACAGATAGTAGCCGTACAGCGCACCCGCAAGCACCAATATGACCGCAAAAAAGATGATGGCAAATTTAACCCAAAACGCCGTTCGTTTACTCTTAAAATGAAACATGGCGTACGCGCACTCAGCGAGAGATAACCTCCAGAGTCTGGCGAGCGATGGCCAGCTCCTCGTTGGTGGGAACAACGCAGATCTTCACGGCTGCATCATCGGTGCTGACCACACGGGGCTCGCCGCTTCTCTCTGCGTTCTTGGCCGCATCCAGCTTCGCGCCGAGGAAGGCAAGGGGAGCAGCGATCTGCTCGCGCAGCTGCACGTTGTTCTCGCCGATACCTGCGGTAAAGACGATGGCATCCACGCCGCCCATGGCAGCCGCATAGGAGCCGACGTACTTGGTGACCTGATAGCAGAACATATCCAGAGCCAGCTTGCAGCGCTCATTGCCCTCGGCTGCGCCTGCGGTGAGGTCACGGAAGTCGTTGGAAACGCCGCTGACGCCCAGCGCACCGCTCTTCTTATTCATCAGGTTGCTCATCTCATCGGGGGTCTGACCCTCTTTATTCATGATGTACATAGCAACGGCGGGATCGATATCGCCGCAGCGGGTACCCATCATAACGCCTGCCAGGGGGGTGAAGCCCATGGAGGTATCCACGCACCGACCGCCCTTAACAGCGGTGATGGAGGAGCCGTTGCCCAGATGGCAGGTAACGATCTTCAGATCCTTGATATCCTTACCCAGCAGCTTGGCGCACTCGCCTGCAACAAAGCCATGGGAGGTGCCGTGGGCACCGAAACGGCGGATGCCGTACTTCTCATAGTACTCATAGGGGATGGGATAGATGGCAGCGGTCTTGGGCATGCCGTAATGGAAGGCGGTATCGTAAACGGTAACCTGCGGCACGTCCTTACCCATAACCTCCATGCAAGCACGGATGCCGGTGACGGCTGCGGGATTATGCAGGGGAGCAAACTCGGTGAGACCCTCGAGGGTATCCACCTTTGCATCGTCCATCAGGGTTGCCTCAACGAATACCTCGCCGCCGTTCACCACACGGTGGCCGACAGCCGAGATCTCGGCAACGTCCTTGATCACGCCCCACTTGGCGTCGGTCAGGTGCTGCAGAACCAGCTTAATGGCCTCGGAATGGTTGGGCATGGGATATTCCATCTCCAGCGTGCCTGCATCCACGGAATGCTTGAACACCCCGTCCAGACCGATACGGTCGCAAAGACCCTTTGCCAAAACGCTCTCGTTCTCCATATCGATCAGCTGATACTTCAGCGAGGACCTGCCTGCATTGATAACCAAAATTTTCATTGTGTATTCCACTCCTTTAAAAAAGTCTTTTATTTTCCAATAAAATATTATATAATATGTAAAAGAAAGTTTCAACTGTTAATTTGACCAAATTTTCAACGGTAATTATCGGTAAAGGAGGCAGGTCGTTTGATCTACGCGGTCATCAGTGAATTCAATCCCTTCCACAACGGGCACCGCTATCTGCTCTCTCGGCTGCCCCATGCAGACGAGGACTACACCGTATGCATCATGAGCGGAAGCTTTGTGCAACGGGGTGAGCCCGCCGCCTACGATAAATGGGCGCGCGCCGCGGCGGCGATCCGCGGCGGTGCCGATCTTGTTCTGGAGCTGCCGCTCCCCTACACCCTTTCGGACGGCGATCGCTTCGCCGCCAAGGGGGTGGAGCTGGCGGCCGCCCTCGGCCAAGCGGTAACCCTCGCCTTCGGCACCGAATGCAGCGACCTTACGGGCTTAGAGCGGATCGCCGCCCTTCGCGAAGAGGACTTGGCCGAGCCGATCCGTGCCCGATTGGAGCAGGGGCTTTCCTACGGTGCCGCCCGTCAGGCGGCGGTGGCAGACCTTCTGCCGCAGGAGAGCGCCCTTTTGCAGACCCCCAACAACCTTTTGGCCTGCGGCTACATCCGCGCCTGCCTGCAGCGCAAGCTGCCCTATTGCGGCATCCAACGCACCACGGTGCACGACGGTGCGCCCGCAGGCGACCATTGCTCCGCCTCCTACGTACGCGCCCATCCCGAGGAATTCGACCGCTACTGTCCCTTCCCGCAGGGCGCACGGCTGGACGCCGTTCGGGCGGAGAGCGGCATCCGCACCCTCTTGGCCACCCGCACCGCCGAGGAGCTGCGGTGCTGCGCCAACATCTCGGAGGGGCTGGAAAACCGCATCCTGACCGCCCTGCAGCAGACCGAAGGGCTTCAGGATCTCTACGACACCGTTAAAACCAAGCGTTATTCCCACGCCAAGCTGCGCCGTGCCATCATGAGCGGTGCTCTTGGCCTGCCGCGTGCATTACCGAGCGCCCCAGCGCCCTATCTGCGGGCTTTGGCCTTCGGGCCCCGCGGCACCGCCCTTTTGCGCAGTCTGCGCAAAACCGCCCTGCTCCCCCTTTGTCAATCGGGCAGAGAATGCGAGCAGGCCAACCCCGCCTTCTTCACCATCGAGCGGCGGGCGACCGATCTGCGCAACAGCTGGTCGGAGCAGCCGCTGCCCATCGGCGAGGATTATCGAAAAGGAGCTATTTATGTCACTGATTGAGCTTAAAAACGTCAGCAAGATCTACCCCACCGGCGGCGAGCCCGTTCGGGCGGTGGACAACATCAGCCTGCAGATCGAAAAGGGAGAATTCTGCGTGGTGGTCGGCACCTCGGGTGCGGGCAAAACCACCCTGCTCAATATGCTGGGCGGCATGGATCGCTGCACCGAGGGTGAGATTCGGATCGACGGCAAGAACATCGCCGCCTACACCCCGCGCAAGCTGACCGCCTTTCGGCGGCACGAGGTGGGCTTTGTTTTCCAATTCTACAACCTGATCGGCAATCTGACCGCCTTAGAGAACGTGGAGCTGGCCGCCCAGATCTGCAAGGAGCCGAAGGATGCGGCCGCCGTTCTGGAATCGGTGGGGCTGAAGGATCGCATGGGCAACTTCCCCGCTCAGCTTTCGGGCGGCGAGCAGCAGCGGGTGGCCATCGCCCGTGCCGTTGCCAAGAATCCCACCCTGCTGCTCTGCGACGAGCCCACCGGTGCGCTGGACTACAAAACCGGCAAGGCCATCCTCAAGCTGCTGCACACCATCTGCAAGGAGCAGGGGGTTTGCGTTGTCGTGATCACCCATAACCAGGCCATCAAGCCGATGGCCGACCGTGTGATCACCATCAAGAGCGGCAGGATCGAATCGGAGGAGCGCAACGCCGCGCCCCGCCCCATTGAGGAACTGGAATGGTAAAGCTGATTTTGAAAAACGTGCGTCGGGAGATCCGCGCAAGCCGCCCCCGCTACCTCGCCCTGCTGGCGATCTTTGCGCTGGGGGTTGGCTTTTTTGCCGGCCTCAACGTAACTACATACGACATGGAAACCACGGTAGACGCCTATTTTGATCGGCAGCAATTTCAAGACCTGCGGCTGATCTCGGAGGTGGGCTTTACCGAAGGGGAGCTTTCTCTGCTGCGGGCAGAAAAGGAGATCGCCAAAGCCGACGGCTTTCATGCCGCCGACGCCCTTGCCGACAGCAAGGACGGCACCCACAACGTCAAGATCCTCTCCCTCTCGGATCAAGTGGACCTGCCGGAGCTGACCGAAGGGCGGATGCCCCAAGCGCCGAATGAATGTTTGATGGACATGGGCGCTTTGGGCAAAAAGACCCCCGCCCTCGGAGAGACCCTTACTCTCAGCCCCGCCAACGGCCAAGCGACCCTTGACACCCTTTCGCCCCAAACCTTCACGGTGGTGGGCTACGCCAACTCCCCCGCCTATCTTTCCTTCCAGCGGGGCAGCTCCACCCTCGGCGACGGCGAGACCGATTTTTTTATTCTGGTCAATCGGGATGCCTTTGCCTCCCCCGTCTACACCGAGGTCTGCGTTACCGTTGAGGGTGCAGAAGCCCTCAACTGCTACGGCGACGACTACGCCGACCTGATCGACACCGCAGAAACACGGCTGGGCGAAAGCACGGTACGCACCCTTCAGCAGCAGCGGGCAAGCAAGCAGCTTGCAGCGCTGAGCGGAGATCCCAACGCCACCGCCGAGCCGCCTGCATGGTATTTTTTAGACCGCACCCTCAACGCCGGTGCCGAAGGCTTTCATCAGGACGCCCAACGGATCGGCAACATCGCGCGGGTATTCCCCTTGCTCTTCTTTTTGGTGGCGGCCCTGGTCTGCATGACCACCATGACCCGCATGGTGGACGAGCAGCGCACCCAGATCGGCACCCTCAAGGCGCTGGGCTTCGGCAAGACCCCCATCGCCGCGCAATTTCTGCTCTACGCAGGCTCGGCCTGCCTGATCGGCGGCACCTTGGGGATCTGCATCGGCTTTCAGGTTTTGCCCCGCGCCATCTGGGCGGCCTACAACATTATGTATGCACTGCCCGCCCTGCAATGCGCCTTCCATTGGGGCTATGCCCTTGCCTCTCTCGCACCGGCGCTGGCGCTCTCCTGCGGTATCACCTGGCTGACCGCCCTGAAATACCTGCGCAGCACCGCCGCGGCATTGATGCGCCCCGCCGCCCCCAAAAGCGGCAAGAAGGTGCTTTTGGAGCGGATCTCGCCCCTCTGGAAGCGGCTGAGCTTCACCTCCAAGGTGACGGTACGCAACCTTTTCCGCTATAAAAAGCGGTTCTTTATGACGGTGATCGGCATCGGCGGCTGTACCGCCCTGCTGCTGACCGGCTTCGGGCTGCGGGATTCCATCTTGGGGATCGTGCCCACCCAATACGAGGAGATCTACCACTACGATATGGAGGTGACCCTCGCCGCCGACACCCCCGCCGCGCGGGCGGCGCTGGCCAAGGAGGGCAACACCCTTTTACACTACACCCAAGTAAACCTGACCGCCGACGGCGACAACGGCTCGCCGCTGGATTGCTATGCCTTCATTCCCGAGGACCCCGCCCTTTTGGAGGAGCTGATCACCCTGCGCAGCCGCACCGACGGCACCGCCCTGCACCTGAGCGACGGGGGCGTGATCGTCAGCGAAAAGCTGGCCACCCGCTACAACCTCAAGGTGGGCGACCGCCTCAGCCTGCAAAGGAGCGAAACCGAGCACGCCGAGGCCAAGATCCTCGGCATCACCGAGCACTACGTTTTCAACTACGTCTATTGCACCCCCGCCGTTTACGAGCAGCTTTTCGGCACAGTGCCGCCTGCCCTCAACTGCCTGATGACGGTGGAGGGCGATCCTGTTGCCGCCTCCGAGCGGCTGCTGGAGCAAGAGGAGATCACCGCGATCAGCCGTACCGAGGATATGCTCAATAATTTCAACAAGATCTTCGGCAGCCTGAATTTAGTGGTCTACGTTTTGATCATCTGCGCCTCTCTGCTGGCCTTCATCGTTCTTTACAACCTGACCAACATCAACATCACCGAGCGCAATCGGGAGCTGGCCACCCTCAAGGTGCTGGGCTTTTTCGATCGGGAAACCGATGCCTATCTCTACCGCGAGAATATCATTCTCACCCTCATCGGCTGCGGGGTCGGTCTCTTCCTCGGCATCTTCCTCCATCGGTTTGTTATCGTGACCGCCGAGGTGGATATGGTGATGTTCACCCGCAGCATCACACCGCTGAGCTTCATCCTCAGCGCGGTGCTGACCTTTGTATTTGCGGCGTTCGTAAATTTCGTGATGCATTTTCGGCTGAAAAAGATCGATATGACCGAAAGCCTGAAGTCGGTTGAATAAACTGTTGTAAATCGGTCGACTATATGATATAATTAAGTATAAATGTGTATTTTTCAGGCTTATGCCTTTGATTAAAAACGCTTTCGGAACGCCTCGAAAGCTTCACCATCCCCCCTTTGTAAGGGGTCGTTATACTAATGCCATGAAAGGAGTTTTAAATGGAAAAAACGAAAAAAGAAACCCGTGAACGGGCAAGCGCGCGCAAGGCGAAAAAGATGAGCCGCGTGAAGACCCTTTCCTTAGAAGATATTTTGAACGGCACCGATCTGATCCAAGCCGCCGGCGGAAAGCGCGGTACGGTGGTTGCGGGCGAGAGCATCGCCCTGCAGCAAAAGGAGGCCAAGAAGGCGGCGAAAGCCCCTGCAGCCAAGGCTGCCCCCAAGAAAAAAACGGAAGCCCCCGCTAAGAAGAAGGCGGCGGAAAAGCCCGCCAAAAAGCTGATCGAGAAAGCCCCCGCCGAAAAGGCACCCGCCAAGCGCGGCAGAAAGGGCAAGCTGAAGATCATCCCCTTGGGCGGTCTTGATGAGATCGGCAAGAACATGACCGTTTTTGAATACGGCGACGATATCATCATCGTGGACTGCGGCCTGGCCTTCCCCGATGCCGATATGATGGGCGTGGATCTTGTGATCCCCGACATCGCCTATCTGCGCAGCAACTTTAAAAAGATCCGCGGCATCTTCTTGACCCACGGGCATGAGGACCACATCGGCTCGCTGCCCTATATTTTAAAAGAAATCAACGTACCGGTCTACGGCAACAAGCTGACCCTCGGCTTGGTGCGGCGCAAGCTGGTGGAGCACCGCATGGACAAATCCGCCATGCTGATCGAGACCCAAAACGGCTCGGTCATCGAGCGGGGCTGCTTCACGGTGGAGTTCATCAAGGTGAACCATTCCATCCCCGATGCATCGGGCTTTGCCATCAAGACTCCGGTGGGCACCATTCTGCACACCGGCGACTTTAAGATCGACACCACCCCTATCCACGGCCGACCCATCGACCTCGCCCGCATCGGCGAGCTGGGCAAGGAGGGCGTTTTACTGCTGATGGCCGATTCCACCAATGCGGAGCGGCCGGGCTTTGCCGCCTCCGAAAAGAAGGTGGGCAAGGCGCTGCTGCAGATCTTCGAATCCTCCCAGGAGAAGCGGATCATCGTGGCCTCCTTCGCCTCCAACGTTCACCGCATCCAGCAGATCATAGATGCGGCGGTGAAATTCGGCCGCAAGGTGGCCGCCTCGGGCCGCTCGATGGAGAGCGTCATCGCGGTGGCGCAGGAGCTGGGCTATCTTAAGATGCCCAAGGGCACCCTGATCCCGCTGGAGCAGGTGCAAAGCTTCCCGCCCCAAAAGGTCTGCCTCATCACAACCGGCTCCCAAGGCGAGCCGATGAGCGCCCTCTATCGGATGGCCTTTTCCGACCATCGCACCATCACCGTGAACCAAAACGATCTCATCATCATCTCCGCCTCCCCCATCCCCGGCAATGAGCTGCTGGTCAGCCGCGTTGTCAATGAGCTGGAAAAGCTGGGTGCCACGGTGGTGGACAATAAAATGGCCGACGTGCACGTTTCCGGCCACGCCTGCCAGGAGGAGCTGAAGCTGATCTTGGGCCTGGTGAAGCCCAAATTCTTCATGCCTGTGCACGGTGAATTCCGCCATCTGGCGGCCAACGCCCGCTTGGCGGCAGAAACCGGCATGGGCGAGGATCAGATCATCCTCTCCGCCATCGGCAACGTGCTGGAGCTGACCGAAAAGAGCGCCAAGCTCAACGGTACGGTGCAATCGGGCCAGGTAATGGTGGACGGCATCGGCGTCGGCGACGTGGGCAACATCGTTTTGCGGGATCGCCGCATCCTCTCTCAGGAGGGCATCATCATCGTTGTGGCCGCCATCGACCAAAAAACCAAAACGGTAGTCAGCGGGCCCGACATCGTTTCCCGCGGCTTCATCTACGTGCGGGAAAACGAGGATCTGATAGAGCAGGCCCAAGGCGTGGTAGCCGAGGCACTCAAAAAGAGCCTCTCCAAAGGCAACCCCGATTGGAGCACCCTCAAGGGGGATATGCGGGACGCGCTTGCTCACTATATCTCTTCCAAAACCAAACGCCAACCGATGATTATCCCCATCATCATGGATTGTTAATTAAGGGGATGTAAAAATTGCCCGAACCGCAAAGGGCAAGAAAACAACAAATACAACCAAGTCTTGATGTTGACAAAAAAGGAGCTGTAAATTTTTTTACAGCTCCTTTTCTTTCGAAAACTCTTGAAAAACCGTGCGTGTATGATAAAATAAAAGCAGCTTTTAAAAAAGAGGTGCCGATTTCATGCGTTGGATCACCAAGGAAAAGTCCTTCTATAAAACCATTCTCACCCTGGCCATTCCCATCGCCTTGCAGCATTTGGTTTCGTTTTTAGTCACCTTTGCCGATAACGTGATGGTCGGGCAACTGGGAGATTCTGCCGTTTCGGGCATTTACCTCGGCGGGCAGATCCAATTTCTGCTGCAGCAGCTGATCGTTGGCATGGGCAGTGCCCTGCTGATCCTCACTGCCCAATATTGGGGCAAAAAGGAGATGGAGCCCATTCGGCGGCTGCTGGGGTTGGTTTTGCGGATCGGCGGCGTAGCGGCGCTGGGGCTGACCGCCCTTTCGCTGACGATGCCGCACCGGATCCTCTCCCTCTTCAGCAACGAGGTCGGTGCGCTGGAGGATGGCGTCGCCTATCTGCGGATCCTTTCGGTCAGCTTTCTCTTCTATGCGATCTCCCAAATCCTCACCTTCGCCATGCGCGGCGTGGAAAATGCCCGCATCGGCGCCTATGCCGCAGGCGCGACCCTCGCCACCAACGTGCTTTTGAACTATCTGCTGATCTTCGGCATCGGCATCTTCCCCAAGCTGGGGGTACGCGGGGCGGCGCTGGCCACCCTCATCGCCCGCATGGTGGAATGCAGCATTCTGCTCTTTTACGTATTTCGCATCGACCGCAAGCTGAAGATGACGCTGCGCGCCGTTTTCCGCCCCGCAGGCACGATGCTGAAGCAATATCTGCGCTACGGCCTGCCTGTTATCGCGGGCGACATGGTATGGGCGATCAACATCCTCTGCCAAGGCGGCATCATGGGCCACTTCAACGAAGAGGTAATGACCGCCGTCAGCATTACCAATACCCTCAACAACCTGATCTACGTTTGGCTGAACGGACTTTGGGGCGGCGTTTCGGTGCTGATCGGCAAGACCATCGGCGAAGGCAAGCGGGAAACGGTGAAGGAATACGCCCGCACCTGCCAGCTCCTGTTCCTTGGGATCGGGCTGCTCTCGGGCGGGCTGATCTTCTCCTGCCGCGGCCTTTTCATCGGCCTTTACCGCGGAATCAGCACCCAAGCGGCCTCCACCGCCCTGCAGCTCACCGCGGTGCTCTCGGTGACCATCATCGGCACCTGCTACCAAGCCTGCTGTCTCGGTGCGCTGGTCAAGGCGGGCGGCGATACCTCCTTTGTCTTTAAAAACGACAGTATTTTCGTCTTTCTCGTGGTATTGCCCTCGGCCTTCTTGACCGCCTATTTCGGGCTGCCGGTCTGGGTGGTATTCCTCTGCCTGAAGTGTGATCAGATCCTCAAATGTGCGGTGGCGGTGGTGAAGGTCAACCGCTTCCGATGGATCAAGCGCCTCGGCTGAGCCACTTCAGCAGGGCTCCTTGCAAACCCAGATCACATCCTCTCCGATCCGCTCCACGTCGCACCACGGGATGCGGCGATCCTCGCGGCGAAAAAGCGCAAAGCCTCCGCCGCAAAGGATCAAGGCCTCGATCCGCCCGCAGGCGCAATCGATGATCAGATCCTTGGGAAAGCCCAGCTTTTTCCCGCTGCAGGAAACGATAACCTCCTTTTCCCGCAGGCAATCCAATGATAATTCCAAATCATCACCCCCTACTCTATCGTATGAAAGGAAGCAATAAAATGAACAACGAAATCAAGCAACAGGCCTATACCGCCGCCAAGGAACTGATCGCCGTCGGCCGCCTGCAGGCAGGCGACCTGCTGGTGGTGGGCTGCTCCTCCAGCGAAATCCTTGCCGCCAAGATCGGCACCTCCTCTGCCCCCGAGATCGGGCTGGCAGTTGCCGAGGGCATTCTTGATGCCTGCCGCGAGGCGGGCGTTTATGCGGCGGCCCAATGCTGCGAGCATCTCAACCGCGCGCTGATCTTAGAGCGGGAGGCAGCCATCAAGCGGGGCTATCCCATCGTCAACGCGAAGCCGCAGCCCAAGGCGGGCGGCTCCTTTGCCACCGCTGTCTACGGCCTGCTGGCGCAGCCTGTTGCGGTGGAGCACGTTGCCGCCGAGGCGGGGCTGGATATCGGCGGCACGCTGATCGGCATGCACCTCAAGGAGGTGGCGGTGCCGATACGCCTTTCCCGCAACACCATCGGCGAAGCGCTGCTGCTGGCCGCCCGCACTCGACCGAAATTTATCGGCGGTGAACGCGCCTGCTACGAGGAATTTTTGAAATAAATAAAACAGTCTGTAAAAAACTTGCGTTTTTTACAGACTGTTTTATTAAATTAAACCGGAGGGTTCGTGATCCGCTTCATATTCTCGCTTAGCTTGGCATTGTTCGCAATCGCAATCATCGGAGGAATCGATTGCCGCGAGCAGCAGGAGCACCGCACCGATCAAAAAAGCGGTCAGAATTCGTTTAAGCCACTCCATACCTCAACCTCCGAAGAACAAATGCTCGATCAGGATCTTCAAGCCGATCCCGACCAGAATGATCCCGCCGAAGATCTCGGCCTTTTGCTTCAAGAGACCGCCGAAGATCTTACCGACGTACACGCCGACGGTGCTGATAAGCATCGTCAGAACGCCGATGATCGCCGCCGTAATAAAGGCCTCAAGGCTTCCGCACAGATCCACCGAAAAGCCCACGCCGACAATCAGCGCATCGATGCTGGTGGCAACGCCCTGAATCAGCAGGCGTTGCGGAGCAAAGGGGGTGGAGCAATCCTCCTCATCCTCCTTTTTCAGCGCACCGCGGATCATATTGATGCCGATCCCCGCCAGCAGAATGAAGGCGATCCAATGGTCGAAGGCCTTGATCTGCTCCTCAAAAAGACCGCCCACAAAAAAGCCGAGCAGCGGCATCGCCGCCTGAAAGAGGCCGAAGGTGATGCCGTCGGCCAGCGCATGGCGCAGCTTTAATTTTCTGCAGCACAGGCCGTTTGTAATGGAAACGGAAAAGGCGTCCATTGCCAGGCTGACGCCCAACACGAGGGCGGACAAAATCACTGCTGTCATTTCAAAAGCCCCTTAATCCCTTCCCACGTTTTCTCAGCGGCGGTCAGCCGCTCGCGCAGAGCGGCCGCATCGCGGTTGACCGCCTGAATGGCGCCTTCATCCAGCTTTGTAAATTTTTGATTCTTAAAGAAGATCACGTTGCGGTCGTTGGCCGCCAGCTCCAGCCGCGCATCCATTGCCCGAAGCACCGTTTCGGGACCGTAGCCGACCTCCTTGGCCAGCGCCTTCATCTGCGCGCAATAGGCTGCGTAATCGTCCTCCAGCAGATATTTGCCGGAAGGATCGGTGACGTATAAATCGCCGTCGCTGATTTCGGGCAGCGCATCGTAGAAGGAGGGCAGCAGGAAGATCGCCTCCCCCTCCATCAGCCAGAGGGTTGCCTCAAAGACGTATTCCCTTCCTTTTTCCAGCGGCATTCGGTTGCGGAAGGATTCGCCGGAGCCGCCGATGCAAACGGTGAGCTCCCGCTCCGGCATACAGCCGAAATAATCCTCGGTAACCTTTACCCGATAGAAGGTGCTCTTCGGCATTTCCTCCTCATAGAAGGTGATCTGCTTGGTGTCGGTTTGGGAAGAGAGCACCTCGCCTGCAAAGAAGAAGCTGCCCCGCTCCAGCGAAACGCTCATTCGCTCATAGACCAGCCCCATATCGGAGGTGCCTGCGATCTGATCCCAAAAGTGCCAGACCAAAAGCCCTGCGATCAGCGCAACCGCCGCCACAGCCGCCGCAACGATTGCTATGATTTTATTTCGTTTCATCCTGCAATCCTCCGCAAAGCTGGCTATAGAACAAAAGCTGCCGCTCATAATAATCGAAATTGTTGAAGTACATACTGTATTCAACGCCGGTGATATCATTAAAGAAGGTGCCCTCGATCTTTTTCTTATAGACCGTCGGCGTACGGTAGGTGGCGTTCAGATCCAGCTTGATGGGGCTGAGCTCGGTTTCCACCAGCCCTTTATAAACCACGTTGGTGCCCCGCTCGGCGATCATCGCCGTATCGGTCAGCCGCGCCAGCTCGATGGTGGTCTTATAATCGGTTTTCAGATAGGCCCGCGCCATACGGAAGGCCCAGGCATCGTTGGGATCATGCACCAGCAGCTCCATCGAAACGATGTCGAAAACGCAAAAATCGGTAGGCATGGTGATGGCGAAGGTGGATGCCCCGCCCAGCTCAAAATCATCCTTGCCGGGGTTATCCAGCGGATAATCGATAAAATAGCCCTGATCGGTTTTGCCGATAAACCGCACCCGCAGGGTCATGGTACCGTCGTAGCTCAGGCGATCCACGTCGGGGATCTCCACCGTACCGGTGCAGTCCCGCAGCAGGGTATTCTGCTGCTCCACACCGACGGTCTCTATATCCAGATAGAAGAGGTTGCTGTTCTGCTCCATTCCCAGCGACTTCAGGGCAGACGCCTTCTTTTCCTGCATATGGGCGGTGGGGTTGCCCTGCTCGCAGAAGGTGAGCACGTAGGGGTAAAGCTCCCGCGCCTGATGCAGCGCAGGATTACTCTCGGCGGTCAGCGCCAGCTCCGCCATCGGCGTATCGGCGCAGAAACGGAAGGTATCCTCCCATTCACTCTTGGCCAGCAGGGTGCGCTCCCCGCCCAGCAGGAAGGAGATCTGCGCCCATTCGCAATGCCAATCATCATAAACGCCCTTGGAATCGGGCATCAGCACCAGCCGAAATTCGGCGGTGTCCATCACCGAGATGGTATCGGGCAGCGCCAGCGTGAAATAATCCACCTTGCCGCTCTCAAAATTATCCACCCGCTCATTTTCAAGGGTATATTCCATACGGGTACCGTCGGCCGCGGTGATCACCAGGTTCAGGTAGCCCCGATCCATATCCACGCTCTTGGGATGCAGATTATCCCGCTGCTCGGTTTTCACCGTGATCTGGATCCGATTGGAGGAGCCCAGCGAATGCAACGCCGCCAGCATGGGATTTTCCGCATTAAAAGAAGGATCCTCCAGCCGTGCCTTCAGCGTATCCTCGCCCACAACCACGTAGCCGCGGTAATAATCCACCGCATAGAACAGCCCGCCAAACAGCACCAAAAGCAGCGTCATCACAATGACCCGCCGCCCGATGGAGCCCTCCGAGGAGCTGCCGCTGCGCCGACAAATTTTTCGCCAGCCCCAGCGCAGATTGGTCAGGATCGCCCGCTTCAGCCGACCCTGCTTCTTATACATTTTTAAACGTTTATAAAAGTTCAATCGTTTTTTAACTCCCATTATTGATAATATAATATCATACCATAAAAAAATGAAAAAATATAGCCCTCCTTCAAACTTTTTTGCGGAATTGCGTATATTTCCTGCTCGCCCTGCCCAAACTATCGGCAGTAAAGGAGATGAAAGCATGAATAAACTCGCGTTAGTCCTTGTAATCATCGGGGCATTGAACTGGGGACTTGTCGGTCTCTTTCAATTCGACCTGGTGGGCTGGCTCTTCGGCGGTATGGACGCCATTGTCAGCCGCATTATCTTCGTCGTGGTCGCCTTGGCGGGCATTTGGTGTATCAATCTGTTATTCAAACGTCTCTCCGATCACAACGACGGTATGGAATAAAAAAATCGCATGGTTTCTGCCATGCGATTTTTTTACGGTACACCCAATCGGAAGCAGTTCTCTGATTGGCCGTCCCCTGATTGGTTGCTTTGTTGCTAATCGGTTTGATGAATAACAATGCGCTTCGAAACAATATAAATTTCATCTCCGGAAAACAGCTCGAACAACAAGCACAATGTGTTTTCAGGAACGTTTTTTGATGAAGGACAACGGTCTTCGAGAGTTACGCCGATTATTTCATCGGGATCTCCAATTTCTGCACCGGCCGTAAAATGAATTGCAGACACTTTTTGGAATTCAAAGGATAATTGACCGCCCCAAACAGGATTATTTGTTTGTATAAAAAGTGTGTTCTTTTTTTTTGAAAATCGAACCTCGCAAAGCGCGCATCATGTGTATTTATAACAATCAAATATTCTTTTAAGTCGTTTTTATTTGTGGCATCGAAAATTGGCATTGTTGTAACCCCCATTCAATCAGGGGACGGTTCTCAATCAGGGGACGGTTCTGTGATCAATCGGAGAACCGTCCCCTGGTTGGATTTGTCTTATTCAAAGGAATTAAGAAATTAAATTTTTGATGTCGTTTTCCATTTGTTCATAGTCGAATTTATCTTTCAACCTTCTTTTTATTACAGCTAAAGACTTCAATATGTTCTCTAAAATCATTTCCCTTTTTGACATCATATCTGCTTTTATAAAACGATCATAGTCAGAAATTAAGGATATGCTTGCCATCCTATATGGCAAACTTATTCTCCTTTCTTCTTTCCATTTTCCACTCTCAAGAATTTGTATAGGCGCAATAATAGGGGTGATCCCAATCGTATCAAGTGCATCTGTATATAATGTTATATCAATATTACGTGATATCACCCTGCACAATTGGTAAATATCATCTATCACTCCGTTTTCCTGAGTGTAATAAGAGGGAGAATTTATAAATAGATTCACTTTTTTCACCATCCTCTCTTGTTCAATGGAGGAAAGGAACCATAGCGACTTCTATAATACATATTCATATCGTATTGCCAATAGTGAATATCTGCTTTGCTTCCACTTTCCAATATTTTCATAGAGTAGCCATTTTGATTTAGATATTTCTGGGAGACGGTTCTGCGATTGAGCCGCTTTATTTCGTCCCGAATTGAAAAAACATTTGTTTTTTTCATTGTATCATGTCCCGATTGCAGTGTCAAGATAAACACCTTCGTCAACACCGAGGTAAAAAGAGCGAAAAAGCGCCGAGGGCGATGCCCTCGGCGCTTTAGTTGTCGTGTCAATCAAAGTACCGTCCCCTGTCTTTTTGATGGGGTTGGTTAGTTTATTTTTTCAAAAAGCTTTTTGTCACCCAAGTCGTTATAACGATAAATTTCACCCGTAAAAACGTCAACGGCATACCATGCGGAGGTTACAACACGATCTGCATAATCTTCACACTTTTGAAAGATGTAGTAAATGCGGTTTTGATAAAAATCGATAGTATCACAAATAAAATAAATGTTTTCACCGTTTGAAACCTGCTGCAGCTTCGTTTCGGCCAATGATATAGACAGCGCGGATGAGGTTGGCATTCCATCGGGATATAATACGTCATTTTGTTTTGGCGAAGAACAACTCGTAAGCAATGTGATGATTAAAAGTATGACACAACCTCTGTTAATATATTTCATGGGGCTCCTCCTTTATCATATAAGAAACCAAGATTTTATTACACTATCTGCCAATCAGGGGACGGTTCTGTGATCAATCGGAGAACCGTCCCCTGATTGCCTATTCCTCTACCCAAGAGCCTAACGGTTCTCCACTGCTCCCATCGACAACAATAAATGATACTCCGCCATCCCACAAGTCTTCCGGCGGGGTGTTATAGCGATTGGGGGAATAACAATATTCCCAGACATTATCATCCGAGTAGTAAGTAACGTGGACTAAATAAATCTCGGAGCCATATTGGCGGCTATTCTTTTCGTTCATGATCGCAACTGCCGATTGAAATGCTTGCTTTTTGGTGTCGATGGGCTTCGGATTTTTGAAACATTCATACATTGTGCGAAGACGTTGTCCGCCACCAAGAGAGTCCAAGTCGATATCAAGTTTCTTTTCTTCGTGAAAAACCACTTCCGAGACGTCCCATGGTTCTTGTTCGATTGGGGTGTCACTACCGACCGTCACATCTTCTAAAATGTTTGGTGATTCGGGCAATTCCACGGAAGATTTGTTTTCATTCGTGGCAGGGTCTTTGGCAGAAGATTGGCTGTTGCTTTCTTGCTTTGCTCCTTCCTCTGTTTGCGGCGCTGCACAGCCGAACAACGAAACCAACAGAACGAGGGCTATTATAAAAATAACGTGTTTTTTCATAGAAGTCTCCTTGTTTCGATCAAGAGATCATCGTTGGATTGATTCTTTCCCATTTCTCGCCGTTTTTGTAGGGATGTTGCTGCAAGCTTTGATTAAACTCTTCTTCGGTTATTTCTAACGTTTCTCCATCCGCCTGCATGAAAAATTGATTTCCTTGCCGCATTCGTTTTTCAATAACAACCAAAGTTTTCGTATTGGGATCTAACCGTTGGATCGAGTATTCATAGTTCGACGCTCCATTGCTGCCATGGATGTACAGATCACCCGAATCGAGGACAACGCAGCGATTTCGCGGCCAGTAAGCGCCCAAAAGCGTTGGGCGGTTTTCTGAGACAGTGAAAACCGCAAGAACCGTGCCGTCATCCTTGACCCAGAACAACTCCGGAATGGTATCTTGGTCTATATTTTTTAGAACGTAACCATAGTCGGAGTCTTTGGGGTATTTCCCCTCTGCCAGCATACAGTACCATTCGTATTCGAGGGTGTCATTCGGCGAGGGGAATTTATTGTTTTCGTAGTCTTTGGTGAAATTCGGATACCCTTCTGTGTCATCATCTGAGTTCCAACTGCGAATGATAGAGCGATATTGCGTTAGAACGGTAGAATAAACCTCCTCGTACGAAGAAATGGACGTTGACGGGGGATTGCTTTGCAACGGTTCAGTGGATGCGCTCATTTTCTTCTCGTTTGAACAACCATTTAGAATCAATAAACTCAGCAATATAAAAACAATGTATTTTTTCATGATTATCCTTCACCTCGAAAATATGAATCCCAGCCCAATCAGGGGACGGTTCTGTGATCAATCGGAAAACCGTCCCCTGATTGGGCTTAATCATCATACCAAAAGCCCCAATTCTTATAGTGTTTTTGTAGTACTTCTATAACTGAATGTGGCAACTCCATCTCCAGTTCATCGTTATCAAGTAATTCTGATAAGTGGTCTAACCACATCAGTCCTTCTTCGTTATTTAGATTTTCAGCATAGGTAAAAAGGTCAATGAAAGGCACCTTTAATTTTTTCCCCGAAAAAAACTTCAATCTATCTAGTATTATCAAGGCTCCGGGCCAGTTTAAATCTTGCAACCATGCTAGTAAGGATGGTAAATATTTCTCCAAACGTTCATCAGATATTTCATATAGCGCTCTTGCACAATTTTCCCAAATACCTTTGCTTTCTCCGTTTGAAAAAGGAAGAATTAACAGAGATAAATCATCTAACTCTCTGGCAAGTTTAATTCCGCGTAGTTGGTCAATAGAATTGCTCTTCCAATTTAACATTTTGTATATTTCATTTATGTTAGCCATTTAATTTTCTCCATTCCATTTTACCACAACAGATCTAACGGCAATCGCCAATCAAGGGACGGTTCTGTGATCAATCGGAGAACCGTCCCCTGATTGAAAAAAGAATGGTGCCGATGCGAACGGAGAAAATAGCAAGCCATGTGCAAAGCAACGGCCAATTAATATCGAAACAACCATTGTAGTAATGAAAGGAAATTACGATTGGTACTATATCCAGAATTAGTTCGATAACGTCAAAAAGATGGGAGCGCTTTCCTTCTTTTTTTAGTAATTGCATTTCTATTATGTTGAAAACCACAGCAGGCAATGCAACGCCTAAAAGAAACAAGACATAAATCCGACCTTCTAACGTATATTCATGTGCCTTGGCTTCAGCAACCAACAATGCGAAGGAACAAAGATAGCAATAGACCATCAGCAGAACGCGAAGTGTCAAAATTACAGTTTTTTTCATTTGAATCCTCCTTTGTCAGCTACTTAAGGGAAAGAAAACTCATGGCAGAATAAATTGCTCCCACTAACGGTGCAAAATAGTCGGAAATCGGCAAGTTGTCTTTAAGTGTATTATGTGCAATCGGGGGACGGTTCTGTGATCAATCGGAGAACCGTCCTCCGATTGTTTGTGCTTTTCTTCATTTTTATTATAACAAAAAACTGTTTTTGCTGTAAATGTTTTCCATTCAACTTTTTGATTTTTGTATAGCTGCATAAAACAAAGCCGTTTTTTGAGGATTTTGAGTTTTTCAAAATGTGCAAAATAACGAAACAGCGCCGACGGCAAAGCCGTCGGCGCTTTTTTTCTTATTTCTTGCCTTTTTTGATCAGGAAGGAATTGATCTTCTTGGTGGGCTCCAAGAGGCCGCTGATGGAGGCATCGTGGTTGAGGGTATCGATGATATAGGAGATATACTTGGAAAGATCCACCGAAGCATACCACTCTCTGCTGAGCAGCTCGGGAGAGGAATAGATACCGTTGGTGGTAAAGACCTTCTTGAGCATTCCCTTGTTGTAAGCCTCGTCGAAATGCTCGAGGCCGTTGCAGAAGAGGCCGAAGGTGGTGCAGACGTAGATGTTGTTTGCCTTCATTTCCTTGAGCTTCTCGGCCAGATCCAGCACGCTATCGCCGGAGGAGATCATATCGTCGACGATGATCAGATCCTTGCCCTTCACGTCGGCGCCCAGATACTCATGGGCAACGATGGGATTGCGGCCGTTGACCACGCGGGAATAATCGCGGCGCTTATAGAACATACCGAGGTCTACGCCCAAAACGGAGGAGAAATAGATACCGCGAGCCATGGCGCCCTCATCGGGGCTGATGATCATCAGGTGATCGGGATCGATCTTGATATCGGGCTCATGGTTAACCAGCGCCTTGATCATCTGATAGGTGGGCATCACGTTATCAAAGCCATGCTCGGGGATGGCCATCTGAACGCGGGGATCATGGGCATCGAAGGTGATGATATTGGCAACGCCCATCTTGACCAATTCTTGCAGAGCGGTTGCGCTATCGAGAGATTCACGGCTGGTTCTTCTATGCTGACGGCCCTCATACAGCATCGGCATGATCACGTTGATCCGCTTTGCCTTACCTTGGGTAGCGGCAATCACACGCTTCAAATCGGCATAGTGATCATCGGGGCTCATAGGCACCTCGCGACCGTACATTTTATACTCAACACCATAGTTGAAAACGTCGGTAATGATATAGAGATCCAAACCGCGGATGGAGCTCTTGATCGTTGCCTTTGCTTCACCGCTGCCAAAGCGGGGGCAAGCAACGCTGATCAAGTAAGATTCACGCTCATAACCGCGGAAGGTGATGGTTTCTTTATGCTCATTCTCCCGCTCGGTCCGCCACTTATGCAGATAGGCATCCAGCTTCTTGCCCATCTCCTCGCAGCCGGGCATCGCAATGATTCCCAAAGGACCCACGGGAATATTAATCAAATCTTCCAAATAATCTGCCATTTCAACATCCTCCTTATTTCATCAAAAACTGACACCTATATTTTACTATAAAACCGCCACTTTGCAAACCCTATTTTAAAAAAATATCAAAATTTCTAAAATAATAGCAAAAAGAGAGGAATTCTCCTCTCTTTTTTGCATTATTTCAACATATCTTCGTTGAGATTCAGATTAAAATCCTTGGCAACCGCACGGAAATCCTCGGCGGTGATGGTCTGCCGGATGGGCAGGCCGCTGGAAAGCACCTTCAGGCGGATCTCTGCCGCCTTCTCAACGGTGTGCATCAGGCCGAAGGTGATATCGAAATCGGGGCCTGCGCAGAAAAGGCCGTGGTGCGCCCAGATGGCAACGTCATACTTCTTCATCAGCTCGGACGTCGCATAGGCGATATCGGAGCCGCCGGGCACCATCCACTTGACCACGCCGACGCCCTCGGGGAAGATCACGGGGCACTCGGTCATGCTCTCCCAAAGCGCAAGGGTGAAATCCTTATCGGTCATCGGCAGGATGAAGGTCAGCGCAATCACGTTGGCGGGATGGGCATGGTAGATCACCCGATAATCGGGGGAAACAGCCACCTTAACGGAATGGTTCATCACATGGCTGGGGAACTCGCTGGTAGGACGACCGCCTGCGGTAAGGCCCCAAACGACCTGATAGGCATCGCCCTTTTCATTGAGGCGGGCAATGCAGAGGCTCTCCTCGGGCTTCAAAATCACGTTGCGGAAAAATTTACCGCTGCCGGTGGCAATAAAATACTCGTTGGCCAGATTGGCGGCGGTTACGCCCAGCTCCACCCAAGGCTTATCGAAGGTGAAATCCGCCTTGCAGGCCTCCACCTCTTCGGGCTTCATACGGTAGGTCAGATTGCCGCCGTTGCGCTCATGGAATTTCCATTCCCAGCCGTCGTTGGCCATCCGAATATAATCTTGCATAAATTGTTGATCCAAAACGCTCATGTTCCTTAACCTCTCTTTACCAAAACGTCCTTTTCATACTGCTCCACGATGGCCAGCCATTCATCCTCGGCGGGCACGCCCTCCTTGGCGCAGTAGGCATCCCAAACGTCACCGACGGGATACAGCTTCAAGGCTTCACGCTCGGCCATCAGGCGGGTGAAGTTGCCTGCATCCTGCAGGCTCTTATAATAATCGGCGGGCTCCAGCAGAGCGGCGAGCAGCGCCTTTTGCATATTGCGGGTACCAACCACCCAAGCCGCAACGCGGTTGATGGAGGCATCGAAATAATCCAGACCGATCATTACCTTATCGATACCGTCGCAGCGGACGATCTCCTTCGCGATCTCCTTCAGCTCATCGTCCAGCAGCACGACGTGGTCGCTGTCCCAGCGCATGGGGCGGGTGACGTGCAGGGGGAGCTTATCGAAGAAGGCAAGCAATGCGGGGATCTTATCGCTGACCATCTCGGTGGGATGATAATGGCCGTTGTCCAGCAGATTATAAACACCGGGCCGAGAGGCGGCATAGGAGAGATAGAACTCGGAGGAGCCAACGGTATAGGCCTCAACGCCGATACCAAACACCTTGCTCTCCACGCAATCAACCACGCCCTCCAGCTTTTCGGCAAAGACCTGATCCAGACTGTCCTTCAGGCGCAGACGGGGGCCGAGACGGTCGGCGGGGATCTCCTTATAACCGTCGGGGATCCAGCTGTTGCAGCAGCTTTCGCAGCCCAGCTCGGCGGCGAAATAGGCCGCGATCTTACGGCTGGCGATACCATGGCGCACCCAGAAGGCACGGATCTCATCGTCGGGATGGCTGAGGGTCAGCCCATCGGCGGCCTTGGGATGGCTGAAATAGGTGGGGTTGAAGTCCAGACCCAAGCCCCGCTCCTTGGCAAATTCCACCCACTTGGCGAAATGCTTGGGCTCCAGCGCATCACGGTCGACGGGCTCACCGTCGAAGATGGCGTAGCTGGCGTGCAGATTGATCTTCTTTTTACCGGGGATCAGCTTCAGGGCCACGTCCAGATCGGCCATCAGCTCCTCGGGGGTGCGGGCCTTACCGGGATAATTACCGGTAGTCTGAATACCGCCGGTCAGCTCGCCGCCCGCATTCTCAAAACCGGTTACGTCGTCGCCCTGCCAGCAATGGATGCTGACGGGGATATTCTTCAAAATTTCCAAAGCCCGATCGGTATCGATACCGACCTTCTTATATTGCGCACTTGCGGATTGATAACGTTCCATGAGATCGTTCCTCCTTTAAATTACTATCTTCATTTTAAAGCTTTCGGGGGTATCGTCAACATTTTGCCAAAAAGACAACAAAATCCACCCTAAAAATCTTAAAATCAGCCTATAAAACGATCGATTTACCCAAGCCGAAGCTATAGATCTCGCGACGGGTGACGGTGAGACCCTTGACCCGCTTGAGCGCCTCGGCATACAGCTCCATCTGCACCCGATAGCGGCCGATCAGCTGCTGCTCATCGTCCACGCGGTCGGTCTTATAATCCAGCAGGTAGGCCTCCTTGCCGTTAACGCCGTAGCAGTCGATGACGCCCTGGATCAAAACCTCGCCCTCGGCCGATGCGCCGAACAGCGCCTTGGCATCCATCGGGAAGAGGAAGCGCTCCTCCTTGCAATAGTAGTCGGCGGCCATCAGGCGGGTGAAGGCGGTGCTTTGGGTGAAGGCGCGAATTTTGTCGAGGGAGATCAGCTCCTTTTGCTTTTGCAGAATAAAGCCCTCCCGCACCAGCCGTGCCAGCTCCTCCTCGGGATCGGCGGCCAACTGCTTAAAATCGCAGAACTGCAGCGCCTGATGGAGGGCGTTACCCACCTCATTGCCCCGCGGGCGGAACCGATTGGTGAAGCGAGGCTGCGCGAGCTTGAAATCCTCCTGCAGCATCGGCTCGGCATCCTCATCCTGCTCCCGCAGACCCTTCAGCTCCGAAACCGAAAGCTTGGCGGGCAGCTTTGCCGCCGCCAGGTGGGGATAGACCCAATCCAGCCGCGCACGGAAGGCGGCACGGTCAAACTGCGGCTTTTCGCTCTCCGGCGGGGTGCTCTCCTCCGCCTCCTCCGCCGTTACCTCCTTCAGGGTGGCATAGAGCGGCGAAGGGCGCCCGCCCGCATAGCCGAAGCGGAGCCGCAGATCGGCGCCCTCCTCGGAATCGGCCAGCAGCGCACAGATCCATGCGGCATAGCAGGCATCGTGTTTTTTCAAGAACCATTGGGGCAGGGGTGCACCGAGCAGCGCACCCGTTTCAAACCATTGGGCCATCTTCTTTTCATCGACGTTGATCAACGCCACCAGCTTACTTGCGGCACGGGTGAGGGCAACGTAAAGCACACGCTCCTCCTCGCCTACCAGATCGCCGAGCATTCTCATCTTCATCACCTTTTGCGCCAAGGAGGTGAAGCAATAGAAGCGATCGGGGTCGGCACATTCCGCCGCCGCGCCATAGCGCGGGTGGAGCAGGATCGGCTTGGAAAGATCCTTCTTTTGGAAGCCCTTTTGCACATCACCCAAAATGCAGATGGGGAATTCCAAGCCCTTGGATTTATGGATGGTCATAATCTTGACCGCATTGGGATCGGAGAGCAGCCGCGCCCCGCTCATCGTCTTGCTTTTGCTGATACGAACCTGCTGAACAAAGGCATAAAGCCCCCGATAGCCGTCCCGCTCAAACTCACGGGCATTTTCGGCCAGCAGCTCTAAATTGGCGCACTTTTCCGCACCGCCCGCCTCGGGGGTATAGGCGACAAGGATGCCGCTTTCCCGATAGATACGGTGGAGCAGATCATAAACGCAGAGGGTGCTCGAAAGGGTACGGTAGCCCTCGATGGCCTCATAGGCGGCCTTGGCACGCTCATTGGTATCGGCGGCCAGCTTCAGATCCTCATAGAGGGGACGCTTACGGTGGCGGATCGCCGCCAGCTCGCCCACGGTGAAGCAGAAATAATCGCCGTAGAGCAGCGATACCAGCGCCACGTCGTCGTAGGGATTATTGAGCACCATCAAATAAGCGAGGATGCTCTGCACCTCGGGCAGCTCGAAGAAGGACACCCCTTCGTTCTGATTGACCACGGGAATCCCCAGCTCCTGCAGCGCCTTCTCATAGAGCGGAGCCACGCCCGATGCGGTACGCAGCAGGATGGTGAAATCTCCATAGGTAACCTTTTCCATGCCGCCGCCCGCCACGGGGAGCTCCGCCCCCGCCTTGACCTGCTGATCGATCCAGCGGGCAACGTAAGCGGCATTCTGCTCGGCCACCGAGCGCTTACCGCCCGTTTCCTCATCGTCTTCGGGAAGCAGCCAATGGAGCTCGGTGCAATCCTGATCGGGCAGATCATATTTCCGCCCCGCATTCAGCCGCTCCCTTGCATCATAGACCACACCGCCCAGCTCGGGGCTCATGATCGATTCAAAGACCCGATTGCAAAACCGCAGCACACCCGGATGGGAGCGGAAGTTGGAATTCAGCTCCAGCACCGTGGGCGCGGTCAGCGTTTCGGTGGTGAAGGGGGTGGAATTTTGACGCTTTTGGTCGAAGATCTCCGGCTCTGCACCGCGGAAGCGGTAGATGCTTTGCTTGAGATCGCCCACCATAAAGAGATTGGTTTCATCCTTGGAAAGGGCACGGAAGATCAGATCCTGCGCCCGATTGGTATCCTGAAATTCATCGACGATGATCTCATCGTAGTCCTCCCGCAGGCGCAGGGCCACCTCGGTGGGGATGAGGGTGTCGGTATCCACGTCGTAGTCCTTCACCAGCAGCTCGATTGCCAGCTGCTCCATCTCGTTGTAGTTGATGCAGGCCATGCGGCGGCGCTGCTTTTTCACCCGCTCCTGCACCTTCATGCAAAGGTCGAAGTAGGTACGCAGCAGCTTACCCTGCTCCGCAAGCCGAGCCAGCTCCTCTGCCTCGGTGGCGGAAAACTCCAGCAAAAAGCCCTTATTGGAGGGCGTGCCCTTGAATTTATCCTTAAATGCCTGCCGCGGGTTGACGCAAAGATCCTTGACCTCCTCCTCCACCTTCTCCTTTGTGATATCCTTCCATTTGAGCGTTTCGAAGGTAAAGCCCTCGGCAGCGGCAAGCCACGCGGTATAATCCCGCTGATCCAACACCGTTTTCAGCGCCAGAATGCTTAGATATTCCTGCTCCAGAAAATCGAACAACGCAGGATAGACGGCCAGCTCGGGAACCTTTTCCAGCCGATGGAGCATAAACCGATACTGATCGGCATACTCCTGCAGATCCTGCATGATGTACTGATACAAGCCGTCGTCGGGGAAGCATTCAAACAGCCCCTTCCCCGCCGTTTCATAAAAAGAAAGGGTACGGTTGATATAGCTTTGCGCCAGCGGCTGTTCTTCCAGAAACTTCGTGCCGCTTCTCAGCAGATCGGTCAGCTTTTCGTCGTCGCGCCCCACCGAATAGACCTTCAAAAACCGCTGCTCTGCGGGATCGGCGGAGCCGTAAAGCTCCTCCAGCACCGCAGCGATCTCTTCATCAATGATCGCATTTTCATCCGCTTCATCGATGACTCTGCAGCGGGGATCGAGCTTAAGCTGATCGAAATGGCGGAGGATCAGGCTGTTGCAAATACTGTGGACGGTGCCGATCTCAGCACAGTCGATGAGGGTGCTTTGCATCAGCAGATGGTCGTTGCCGCCGTTTTCCTCCAAATAGGCCTCGATGGCGGCGCGCAGCTTATCCTTCAGCTCGCCCGCGGCCGC
Organism: Clostridia bacterium; assembly: GCA_017396865.1. The sequence goes on from JAFQKO010000018.1 coordinate 38,489, forward strand.
ATCGGTGAAGGTGGTGATCATCAGCCGACAAATTTCGCCCTTGCTCTCCACCAAATATTTCAAAACACGCTGCACCAAAACGGCGGTTTTACCGCTGCCCGCGGCAGCGGAAACCAGCAACGAATGGCCGCGGCCGTTGATGGCGTTTTTTTGTTGGTCGGTATAGGTGACCTTACTCATCTGCTTTCCCCTCCTCTCTCCAGCCATTGGGATCCTTGGAGCTGATCCTGCGCTTGCTCCGCTTGGGATCATAGCGGCAAACGCCCCGATAATCGCAATAGGAGCAAACCTGCTTTTGCGCCTTCGGATCGATCAGCGGCGAAACGGCCGTATTCCCGCCGTAAATCTCCTCGGCGGTTTCCTTGATGACCGTTTCCATATGGTCGACCATTTCTTGGATCAGCTTCGGATCATACACCTTTGCATTGGAATAAAGCTTATCATCACCGGTATATCTCAGCTTAAAATAGCGGCTTCCGTGCTGATCGTCCAGCCCATCCAGCGCCGCCTGATCGGAGGTGATGATGCCGCCGCGGCGATAATAATCCTGCAGCTTTTTCTCCAGCTCCGCAGCGGGGATCGGCTCCTTCCATCGGGGCGCCTGCGCCAGCATATAGCAGCCCACCGCCGCCACGGGATTTTTCACCGTGCCGCTGCGCAGCATGCTGTAAAGATAGATCGGCAACTGCACCCCCGTTTGATCGGTGATGCCTGCCGGATCAAAAACGGTATTGCCCGTTTTATAGTCGGTGACCTTCACGTAGGTTTTGCCTGCGGTTTCATACAGATCCACCCGATCGATGGAGCCGTTTAAATCAACAACACACCCATTGGAAAGCGCAATCGGATTTCCGCTCAGCGCAACCTCGGTGCCCAGCGGGCGATATTGACCGTCCCGCAGCTCGCCCACCACGTTCTCGGCCACCATGCAGAACAGCGCGGTCATCCGCCGATACAGCGATTGGAATTGATTGGTGCGGTTGATATCCCGCAGGGTATCTTGCAGATATTCCTCGGCAAGATCCGCTCCGTACCGTTGAATTTCTGCAGAATTATACTTATCGTAATCATAATTATCGGCAATAATGCGATCCACCAGCTTTTCCAAGCCATAGTGCACAAAGGTACCGATATTGGCCACGTCGAAGGTGACGGGCTTGACCGCCTCGATCTTCAGCGTCTTTTGCATGAAATATTGGAAGGGGCATTGACGGAAGGTGCGGATCTGGGAATAGCTCAGCTGCATCCGCTTGCCGAAAAGGCTCTGCACCACCGCGGCGGTGAGCCGATCCTCGGGATCCTGACGACGCAGTGGTTTTTCGTTCAGCTCGGCCAAGATTTCCTTTTGAAATTCGGGCACCCAACCGGTGATCTCCCGTGCACCGTCACGGGTGACGGCAAAATCATACAGCTCCATATCGGTGCTGCAGATCGGCTTGAGCTTGCAGAGCTTCCCCAACCGCTCCACGTAGACCGAGGGGATCTTCTTTTCGCCCTTCAGGGTAAATGCGCTGTAAGAGAAGGTGATCTCCTCGCGGGCGGAGAATACCGCCGCATAGAAATGATGGCGCCCCTGCAGACTTTTTTGCTGAACGGTGGCATCGCAGCAAAGCTGCTCTGCCTCCAGCAGACGGCGTTCCCGATCGCTGATCAGCCCGCCATCGGAAACAGGCATCGGCAGCAGGTCGCGGGTGGCACCCACCACGTAGAGATACTTCACGCCGTCGTGGCGGCTATGGGACACCTCCCCGATGGTAACGGCGTCCATGGTCGGCGGCGTTACGTTCAAGGCCGCCTCCTCCCCGCAAAGGCCGATCAGCTCCTCCAGCGCGCGGGTGGAGAGGGGAGCATCCCCAAAGACCAGCCAGATATCGTCGAGGATATCGGCCATCATGCCGTAGACCTTCAAATATTCCCGCGTCAGGCGGCGGTTTTGCTGGGTCTCCCAGGCATTTTCGCCGCTTTCGCTTTGTTGCTGAAGGGTATTCGCAATGCGAACGATCTGCTGCTCCACCTTGAAATCGCAGAGCAGACCGTAGATCGCCTCGGCCAGCGCAGCACCGCTGCCCACTTTGGCACGGTCGCGGAACCGCAACAGCGGCTCCCGCACACGGCGGCGCAGGCCGTTGAGCTCGGCCAGCAGCGCCTCGCTCTCCTCGTCGGCCTTCTTCATACCAAAGGGGTTTTGCGTCCAATCCGCCTCCCGCACCAGCCGCTCGCCGGTAATCTGCCAGACCTCACAATAGTTTTCCAACCGACCGATCAGGTCGGGGGCTTCGCCGCAAAGGCCTGTTTTCAGGAAGGCGAGCAGATCCTCGCGGCGAAAATACCGCTCGGGCTCAATCATTCGCAGCGCTCGCTGCACAAAGGCAAAGAGCGGCTTGCCCAGCGAGGCACGCCCCTGATCCACAAACAGCGGCACCTCATATTTGGCAAATACCGACTCCGCAACAGCGCCGTACTCCTCAAGGCTGCCCGCCACCAGCGCAAAGTCACGGTAGCGCAGCTTTTCCTCCCGCACCTTGCGGGCGATATCCACCGCCACCATGGCCAGCTCCTCGCGGATATTTTTGCCGATCATCAGCCGCACGTGCTCGCTCTCGATCTGCTTGGGAGAGCGCTCCGAAAGCAGCTCCGCCTCCAGATGCTTCAAATCCTCATGGGCCAGCCGCTTGGAGCCGCCCGCAATGGTTTCTTCGACAATTTTTGCGCCCCTCGCCGTTGCCAGCCGCTTGAGCGCCGCCAGCTCATTCCGCACGGGGCGGAACATCAGCGCAGGATCGGCAGGATCCAGCAGCAGCGAGCAATATACCGCCTCGCTCTGCCCGAAGGCCACGCCCAGCAGCTCCCGCTGGCGGCCTGTGAACCCGAAAAAGCCATCGGCAATCAGCGCCGTGCCCTTGAAAAAGCCCTTTTCCTCCGCGATGCGGATCGCAACCGCCAGATCCTCCTCGGCAGAGCGGTTCTCCTCATTGAGGGCAGCCCGATAGGCATGATACAGCAAAAAGAGATCCTTATACTTTTCCTGCCAGTCCAGGCGATTGCCCTTGGCGAGGGCGGCCAACGCCGCCTGCTCCTCCAGACCGCTGCGCTCCAGCTCGGAGAAGGCATCGGCCAAGCGGGCAACAAACCCCATGCTCGGGCGGGAGGAGCGGTAATAGACCAAATTCTTTCGCTGCTCCTGCAAAACACGGTAGATCAGCGCTGTTTTGCGGGTTTTGCTCATGTAGCTGCCCGCCACCCCACCGAAGCGACGAAAAACCTCATTGCACAATCTGCGGAAGGAAACGACCTGCACGTTGGCAAGCCCCAGCCCGCCGATCCGCCGCTCCAGCGCCATGGAGCTTTGCTCCGGCACCAAGAACCGGACCTGCTGATACGTGCCCGCCAGAGCGGGCAGCTGATCCATCAGATATTCGGTTTTGCCGCATCCGCTGCGGCCCATAACAAAGGTGATCATACCGATTGATCCTTTCAAATTCTTTATGCTTTTATTATACAAGGATTTTGCCGAATTGTAAAGAAAAAGCAGAGAATGCACAAAGCCGCCCTTGTGCATTCTCTGCTTTTTAATGAGTCACCATCTATCCCCTTATAAATCAATATGCCGTAAGGACCGGGGAGTAATATGTCCCTTCCAGAAAAGCTACCTGCTTCAAGCTCAAATAGTGCTTCAAGACCTTTTCCCTCAATTTAGCGCAATCTTCGATCTTTCCTTCTTTGGTATGAATAAAAATGTTATTCGTATCGTACGGATAATCAATCCGTATGATACTCGATATTTTCAGCGGGGAATACTCCTTAAAATACTGATATCCAATTGATGTTTTCCCATCCATTAATAAGCACGTTGACGTTATATCGGTCTCACACCGTTCCGTTTCTTCTGCAAAAGATTCTTGATGCTCCCAAGAATACTTTTTTAAATATTGCTCTCTATCCCCTTTAAACTCCTCACTCAGTAGAATGTTCAGAGAAAATCTATCATCAAATTCTACCAATCCACCTTGTTCAACATAATCTTTTACCAGCTCCGGATAAGAACTATTAAACACGTAAAGCGCCATCCGTTCTTCGTCGGTTAAGGTGCCGATTTTATTTTCACTTTCGATGCGCTCCAGCTTTGTCCGTACCACTTCCTTTGCCTC
>JAFQKO010000155.1 GCA_017396865.1 Clostridia bacterium
AGCTCTTTATCCATCAGTAAATAAAACCAAATAACCCAAAACACCCACAGGGGCGGTGACGGTCAAAGAGCCGCCACCGCCCCATCGACAAGACGCTCACCCATTTAACGGAGGTGCTGAAATGGCTAAAGTAACCCGGAAGCCCGGCACGCTGCTCTCCCCCGTTCCCCCTGCGCTGATCTCCTCGGTTCGACCCGAGCGGTATATCGACGAGAAGGGCAAATTTCATATCGAGAAATGCGCCCTTGCCGCCTATGCCCACGGCCAGTATTTTGCCCTCGGCAAAAAGATCGGCTCCTTCGGCTATTCGGTAAAAAAGAAGAAAAAATAAAGGAATGCATTGCATTCCTTTTATTTTTTTGTTCTTAGTTGACCGGGTGTCATCCCGGTGCGTTTGCGAATCAGCTTCGTAAAGTAATTGGCGTCCGAAAGCCCCACTTCTTCTGCCGCTCGACCGATCGGCATCGTTCCCTTGCGAAGCAATTCCTCTGCCGTCTCCAGCCTTCGATTGCGGATGTAGTCCGAAATCCCCATGCCAAAGGCTTTTTTGCTGATATTATAAAGGGCGCTCCGAGAGAATCCAAACCGCTTGCAGAGGGCAGGTACCGAAAGATCGCCCTTCAGATTGCTTTCGATATAATCCGCCAAGCCGACCGCCGCATCCTCCTGCGGCAGCTTAATCGCATTTTGAAGATGCACATAGGAGGTGCACATCGCCATCAACCGCGCCGAGGCACGAATAACCTCTTCTTCGGTCGTTTCCATCTCTTGAAGCAATGCCGCAAGCGACGGTTCCGATGCGAGCCGCTTTGCGAGGGCGGGTCGGTCCTTTTCCGAAAGGATCTGCCCAAACAGCAGATAGCCCACCACCGTTCCGTGGTCCAAAATCGGAGCGACGGCCTCGGTCAGCCCCATATGACAGCGGTAAATGCAGAGTTCTCCCGTTCGACGGCAGATCTCAAAGGCGGAACGGTCGCAATCAATGCATTTTTTGCTTCGCACGGGACTTTTGCGCACCGCACGGCAAAAGTTGCTCATCGCCATCGGATGGGCGTAAAGCACCTCCATTTTGGCATTGTAAATCACCGCTTTGATGCCGGTAATGGTATAGATATCCTCGCAGATATTTTTTAAAGCTTCATTCTTCATAGAAATATTGTATCACATCATGATCGAAATTACTACTAATTTGTTCGCATTTCTCTATTTTTCAAGAGCTTTCTTTGCTAAAATGAGAGCAAAAGGAGTGATCAACATGTTTTATTCCGAGCTGTACCGTCGGCATCTGCTGGATATGCACATCGACGATTGGAGCGGGGAATTTTTAAGCGCATTCTCGCCAAAGACCTATGTAGAAAATCTCAAGACCGCCGAGATCAATTATGCCATGATCTATCTGCAATCCCATGCAGGGCTTTGCTATTATCCCACCAAAACGGGTGTGATCCACAAGCGTCTGGAACACGAGCCCGACCTGATCAAACGGGTGGTAGACGGCTGTCATCAAGCGGGGATTCGGGTCTGCGGCTACTACAGCCTCATCTTTAACACCGCCGAGCACGACCGCCATCCCGAATGGCGGATGAAGCAGAATAGCGGTCTTTCCGTTCGGGAAAGCGGCGGGGGCGGCGCTGATCTGGCCTTTGCCAACCCCAAGAAAGCCCGCTATGGCCATTGCTGCCCCAATAATCCCGATTATCGGGCGTTTGTGAATGATCAGATCGATGAGATGCTGGATTATTTTGAATTGGATGCCCTCTTTTTTGATATGCCCTTTTGGCCCCACACCTGCTATTGTGATTTCTGCAAAAAGGAGCTGCCGCCCTCGGGGGAAGCACGAATTGCCCACAAAGCACGCAAGATGGGCGAATTTGTGCAGGGCGTTGCCGACCACGTTCACGCCCGCTGCCCCGACCTGCCCGTGGAGTTCAACTATGCCCAAGCCATCGCAGGCGACAGCAACTGCGGATGTTTGGAGGAGGTTTTGGAGGCCTGCGACTACGTGGGCGGCGATCTTTACGGCGATCTTTATAACCATTCCTTCGCCTGCAAATTCTATAAAAACACCACCAAAAATCAGCCCTTCGAGCAGATGTTCAGCCGCTGCAAGCCGGCGCTGAAGATGCACACCCTCACCAAGACACTCGACGAGATGAAAACGGCATTGGCCTCCACCATGGCGCACCACGGTGCCACCTTGGTGATCGATGCTATCGACCCCTGCGGCACCATGGACGAGCGGCTATATCGACAAGTGGGGGAGGTCTTCCGCTTCCAAAAGCCCTATGAGCCTTATTTTAAAGGCGAGATGGTAGAGGAGGTGGGGCTGTATTACGGCATCCGCAGCCGTATGGATCGTGATTGCAGCTCCTTGACCTGCTGTGCCAATGCGGGCAAAACGTTGATCCGCGCCCATATTCCCTTTGGTGTGACGGGCAGCTTCCATCCCCTGAACTATAAAATCATCGCCGCACCTTGTCTTTCGGCCTTGGAAGCCAAGGACAACCGCCGCCTGATCGATTACGTGGCGCAGGGTGGAGTCCTTTACCTCAGCGGCTGCGGCAACGCCGAATTGGTGGAGGAATTGACCGGTCAGCGCTTTTTGGAAATGACCGCCGAAAAGAATCTGTACTATGCACCGAAGCAGGGCTGCGAGGAGATTTTCGGCGGCTTCAACGCCAAATATCCCCTCCCCTTTACTCAACCGACACCCTTGACGGAAAAAGGGCGCGGCGAGGTGCTTGCCACCCTCACCTTCCCCTACACCAAGCCGGATGAGATCCGCTATGCCTCCATCCACTCCAACCCGCCCGGTCGCCCCTCTGACTACCCCGCAGTGACGGTGACCCCCTACGGAAAGGGTTGGGTGATCTGGTCGGCGCTGCCCATCGAAAATATGAAGTATGAAGAATATCGGCAGATCTTCCTGAATCTTCTGCACCTCAAAGGCAAGCCGAATTATTTCTTTACCTCCGATGCTCCCGCCAAGGTGGAGCTGACCGCCTTTAAGAACGGCCAAAGCATCTATTTAAACGCAGTCGCGTTGGATGAGGAAACGGTTTCAACTCCCATCGTTCCCTTCACGGTACGGGTGCGGGCAAAAGCCAAGGAAATACGGCTATTGCCAAGCGGCAAGGATATCCCCTTTACACAAGAAGGTGACTATGCGGTGTTCCAAGCAAAAACGCTGCATATCTTTGATCTTTACGAAATCGTAGTCATAACCTCCGGCTAAGCCGGAGGCTTGAGTAAGCCCTAGAAGGGCTAAATACAGGCACTACCCCTAAAGGGGCACCGAAAAGTCTGCCAACCGCATTGCACTTTCGGGCAACCCCTAAAGGG
>JAFQKO010000156.1 GCA_017396865.1 Clostridia bacterium
AATGATATATTGCTACGCAATATGATATACGGCTTCCGCCGTATGATATACTTGCTTCGCAAGCATGATATAATATCCGTTCCCTCATATGCCGCAGGCATATATCACCCACCGCAGGTGGATATCATATCGAAGATATATCATCCGCTCTCGTAAGAACGGAAATCATTGAAAAACGACAAGTTTCTGTCGAAACTTGTCGTTTTTCTTGGTCCGAGTGACAGGACTTGAACCTGAAGCCACGCGCTGCAAGCAGCGATGGCTATGCGGCGGATGCCCCCACTCGCTCGCCGCTTGCGCGGCAACCGCTCGGGATGGGCAACAAGAGGCCGCAGGTTCATGCAGTAATTTGGAAAATAAAAAAGAAGTTCTCGAAAGAGAACTTCTTTTTTATGGTCCGAGTGACAGGACTTGAACCTGCGGCCTCTTGACCCCCAGTCAAGCGCGCTACCACCTGCGCCACACCCGGATAACGCTTAGATAGTTTAGCACATAGGAAACGATTTGTCAACACTATTTTTCAAAAAAAGATAAAAAATTATAACAAGATTGGAAGCATGCTGTCAGCATAGACTTCGCCGGGTTTAACAATGCAGTCCACGGCGACAATTTGCACGCCTGCTTTGGCTGCCGCTCTCAATGCATCACCGAATTGAGGATGGGTTTTGTCGTTTGGAGCAACGGCGGTGATTCCTTTCATCTGCACGACAAACAGCACCATGGCCGATCCGCCTTTCTCAACGATCTCCGTCAGCTCCTTCAGGTGCTTTACTCCTCGCTCGGTGGGGGCGTCGGGGAATCTTGCGATACCGTTATCGTTTAACGTGATTCCCTTTACCTCAATCCAAACCGTTTCGTTTGATGTTTTGGCGCAAAAATCAAATCGGCTGTTACCGCACTTCACTTCGTGCTTAAAGATCGTTTCGGCAGGGAAGAGGCCGCTTTCGGGCAACCATTCTGCTGCGATTTTGTTTGGCGCTTGACTATCGATGTTTATGAAATCTTTGCCTTTTTGTACTGCAATCAGATCATAGACAGTCTTGCGGGTCGGGTTGTCGCTTTCCTCCACCAAAACCTGCACACCCGAAATCAGCAATTCTTTGAGTCTGCCGGTATTTTTGACGTGGCAGATCGCCCGCTTGCTGTCGATTTCAATCTCGGCGATAAAGCGGTTGGGTCGGTTTATGAAGGTTGCTATTTTATGATTTTGATATTTCATGCCTTTATTTTAACATGTGTTCACGGATTTTTAAAGTATTTTTGCCGATTTCTCTTTATTTTATAATATTAATGTGTTATAATATAGTGAAATATTATGTAAGATGGGTTAGTTTTATGATTATATTAGGTATCGACCCCGGCTATGCAACGGTGGGTTACGGCGTTTTGGAATATCATCGCGGTCGCTTCCGTGTGATGGACTACGGCGCGGTAACAACGCCTGCGGGGCTTGATTTTTCAACCCGCCTGCAGATCATCTACGAAGGGATCTGTGAGCTGTGTGACCGCTTCAAGCCCGATTGCATGGCAGTTGAAGAACTGTTTTTTAATACGAATATAACGACCGGTATACAGGTGGGGCATGCCCGCGGTGTTATTATGTTGGCCGGTCATCAAAAAGGGGTAGAGTTTAATGAATATACCCCCTTGCAGGTCAAGCAGAGCGTGGTGGGCTACGGTCGTGCCGAGAAGCATCAGGTAATGGAGATGACCCGCCAGCTTTTGGGTTTGGAACGCATTCCGCGTCCCGACGATGCCGCCGATGCGCTGGCGCTCGCTATCTGCCATGCTCATAGCGCTAAATCCAATTTGTTGAAGGTGAATTTATGATCGCATCATTACGAGGAAAAATCATTGATAAGGGAGCGGGCTATGCCGTGCTGGAGTGCGGCGGTGTCGGCTTCTTGGTTCAGCTTTCCCGATTCGGGCTGGATCAGCTCGGCGCGGTTGGCAGCGAGGCCTTTGTTTTCGTCCACATGAACGTGCGAGAGGATGCCATGGAGCTGTTCGGCTTCCCCGATCCGCAGGAACGGGAATGCTTCCGTATGATCACGGGCGTTTCGGGCATCGGCCCCAAGGGCGCTCTGGCCATACTCTCGGAGCTGACCCCTGATGAGCTGGCTGCCAGTGTGCTCATGGGAGATAAGGCAAATATCACCCGCGCCAAAGGTGTAGGTCCCAAGGCTGCCGAACGGTTAATTGTGGAGCTCAAGGATAAATTCAAGGGCATGACCCCCTTGCAGGTCAATGCCGCTGCTTCTACTCCCGCTCAGGGCACTGCCTCCAAGAGTCTCGAGATCATCGAGGCGCTGATGGCGCTGGGCTTTACGCAGCCTGAGGCCAAGCATGCGTTGGGTGGCCTTGATTTGGAGACGCTGACTGTTGAAGAAGCGATTAAGCAAGCGTTGAAAGGATTCAGCTTATGATTGAAAGCGATTTTGAAAACCGTATCGTCAGCACCGGCTTTACCGGTGAGGACGTGGATATTGAAGATTCTCTGCGCCCCCGTCGGATCGACGACTACATCGGGCAGGAAAAGGTAAAGGAAAACCTGAAGATCTTTATTGAAGCCGCCAAGGGCAGAGGAGAAAGCCTTGACCACTGCTTGCTTTACGGCCCTCCGGGCTTGGGTAAAACCACCCTTGCAGGTATTATTGCCAACGAGATGGGCGTGAACCTTCGCATTACCTCCGGCCCCGCTATCGAAAAGCCGGGTGATCTGGCATCGTTGATCACCAATCTGCAGCCGGGCGATGTGCTGTTTATTGATGAGATCCATCGCTTATCCCGCGCCGTGGAAGAGGTGCTTTATCCTGCCATGGAGGATTATGCCGTGGATATCATCATCGGTAAGGGCCCTGCGGCTCGCAGTATCCGTTTGGATCTGCCTCGCTTTACCCTGATCGGTGCTACCACCCGTGCGGGCCAGATCTCTGCGCCCTTGCGGGATCGGTTCGGCGTGCTGATGCGGTTGGAGCTGTATACCCCCGAGGAGCTGAAGAATATCGTTCTTCGTTCCTCCGGAATTCTCGGAATTCCCGCCGAGGAGGAGGGTGCCATGGAGATCGCCAAGCGTTCTCGCGGTACGCCGCGTATTGTCAACCGCCTGCTGAAGCGGGTGCGCGACTACGCCGAGGTTAAGGGCAATGGGATTATCACCCGTGAGGTGGCCGATATTGCGCTGAAGGCGCTGGATATTGATGAGCTGGGCCTGGATAGCATTGACCGTCGAATGCTGGAGAGCATTATTCGAAACTTTGCAGGCGGCCCCGTTGGTTTGGAAACCCTTGCCGCTACCATCGGCGAAGAAGCGGTAACGTTGGAGGACGTTTACGAGCCGTACCTGATGCAGATCGGCTTTTTGTCCCGCACGCCGCGCGGCCGTATGGTGACCAACAATGCGTATCGCCATCTGGGCATTAAGCCGCTGGCGGGGAAGAGTGATCAGATGAGCTTTGAGGAGTTATGATTCATGTGGATTGCAGATAATTGGAAAGACTATCAACTGCTGGACACTTCTGACGGTGACCGCTTGGAGCGTTGGGGTGATTACGTTTTGGTTCGCCCCGATCCGCAGGCGATCTGGCAGAATGAGCGTAGCCGCCCCGAGTGGATAAAGGCCAATGCGGTGTATCATCGCTCCGGCAGCGGCGGCGGGCATTGGGAAATCAAATCCTTGCCCGAAAGCTGGAAGATCGGCTATCGCGATCTGAAATTCCAGATCAAGCCGATGAACTTCAAGCATACGGGAATCTTCCCCGAGCAGGCGGTCAATTGGGATTTCATGCGCGAGCGAATTGAAAAGCGCGGCGGAGAGGCCAAGGTGCTGAACCTCTTTGCCTATACCGGCGGCGCCACCATGGCGTGTGCCAAGGCGGGCGCTTCGGTGGTGCACGTGGATGCCTCCAAGGGTATGGTGCAATGGGCCAAGGAAAACGCAGTGCTCTGTGGCGTGGGCGATCGCCCCATCCGCTATCTGGTGGATGATTGCATGAAATTTGTTGAGCGGGAAATCCGCCGCGGGAATACCTACGACGGCATCGTCATGGACCCGCCCTCCTATGGGCGCGGCCCGGGCGGGGAGGTCTGGCAGCTGGAGGATAAGCTTTATCCCTTCATGACGAGAGTGACTCAGCTGCTTAGCGACAAACCGCTGTTCTTTATCTTGAACTCCTATTCGACCGGTCTTTCGGCATCGGTGATGGAGTATCTTTTGCGGCTGACCCTTCCCAAGGGGATCGGCGGCAGCTTTGAAAGCGGCGAGATCGGCTTGCGGACAGCCAATGGTATGGCGTTCCCCTCCGGCTCGGTCGCGCGTTGGTATTCGGAGGAATAAATGTCAAAAATCATTGAGGTTTCACAATTGAATTTTGCCTACCCGGTCGAGGAAGGGCAGGAGTCTGTTGCGGCGCTCCACGATGTGAATTTGGAGATTGAAGCAGGTGAATTTGTGGCGATCCTCGGTCATAACGGGTGCGGAAAAAGCACGCTTGCCAAGCATTTTAACGGCATTTTGAAGGCGAATGAGGGCAAGGTGACCGTTTTGGGTATGGATGCCGCCGATGATGATAATCTGCTGGAAATCCGTAAGAACGTGGGCATGGTGTTCCAAAACCCCGATAATCAGATTATTGCTACCGTAGTGGATGAGGACGTGGCGTTTGCGCTGGAAAACCTTGGCGTGCCCTATGATGAAATGGTGCGTCGGGTGGATGAGGCGCTGGAACTGGTGGATATGACCGCCTACCGCCACCATGCACCGCACCGCCTTTCGGGTGGCCAGAAGCAGCGGGTTGCCATCGCAGGAATCTTGGCGATGCAGCCGCAATGTATCGTGCTGGATGAGCCGACCGCCATGCTGGATCCGAAGGGGCGTAAAGAGGTTATGAAAACCATCACCCGCCTGAATCGGGAGCAGGGGATTACCGTGATCCTGATTACCCACTATATGGACGAGGCGGTTCAGGCCGATCGCGTTGTGGTGATGAGCGAGGGAGAGATCATTCTGGACGGTACGCCGCCCGAGGTGTTTCAGAACGTTGGGCTTCTTCATAGTCTCGCGCTGGACGTTCCGCAAACAGCCGAGCTGATGTTTTCTTTGCGGCAGGAGGATGTGAAGGTGCCCATCGCGGTGCTGACTCCCGATGCCTGCCTTTCGGAATTGGATAAACTGCTGGGAGGTGTTTTGAATGATTAAAACAGAGCACCTGAACCATAAATACGGTGTTGGCACCCCCTTTGAATCGGTTGCGATCGAGGATGTCAATCTGCATATTAAAAAGGGCGACTATGTGGGCGTGATCGGCCATACCGGCTCCGGTAAGAGCACCCTGATCTCTCATTTTAATGCGATTTTGAAGCCTACGTCCGGTAAAATCTTTGTTGACGGCAAGGATCTTTGGGACGTGGATAAAAAAATGCGGATTCAAACCCGCTTCGACGTAGGCTTGGTCTTTCAATATCCCGAATACCAGCTCTTTGAAGAAACGGTATATAAGGATATCGCCTTCGGCCCGAAGAACATGGGGCTTTCGGAAGAGGAAATCCGCGTACGCGTGGAGAAGGCGTTGGCGTTTGTGGGCTTGAAGCCCTCGGTGCTGGAAAAATCTCCTTTCGATCTTTCGGGCGGCCAAAAGCGCCGCGTGGCGATCGCCGGCGTCATGGCTCTGGAACCGAAGGTTCTGATTTTAGACGAGCCTGCCGCAGGCCTTGATCCGCGTGGCCGCGATGAAATTCTCAGCCGTATCAGGGACTATCATAAGGAAACCAAATCCACCATTTTGTTGGTCTCTCATTCAATGGAGGATGTTAGCAGCAACGCTAATTCCATTTTGGTTATGAATAAAGGGCGGTGTGCTATGCACGATAGTGTGCCCGCCGTCTTTGAACGTGCCGATGAGCTGGTGCAGATGGGGTTGGACGTTCCCAAGATCACCCGTGTCTTTATCTCGCTGCGGGAAAAGGGCTATCCCGTCTCGCGTAACGTGTATTCCGTGGAGCAGGGTAAGGCGGAGATTATGCGTCTGCTGGGAAAGGAGGCGAGCGATCATGCTTAAGGATATTACGCTTGGTCAATTCTTCCCGGGTGAGTCGTTTATGCATAAGCTCGATCCCCGCATGAAGCTGATCCTGACGGTTCTGTACGTGGTCAATTTGTTTCTGGTTCCCGATTTCTGGGGCTTTTTGATCGTTGGTGCGTTGATGCTGTTGGTGATCGTCTTTTCCGGCATCTCCTTGAAGGTGGTGCTGAGAGGAATGAGACCGATCCTGTTTGTGGTGGTGTTCACCGCCTTCTTCAATATCTTTTACGGCGGAGGCGCACCGCTCTTTCCCGATATCGGATGGCTTTCCTGGTTGAAAACAGAAGGTGTTAAGAATGCGGCCTTTATGATCATTCGAATTGTTTTGTTGATTATGGGCACCTCTTATTTGACCTATACGACCAGCCCTGTGATGCTGACCGATGCCATCGAGCGGTTGTTCAGCCCGCTGAAGGTGTTTCGTCTGCCGGTGCATGAGCTGGCGATGATGATGACCATTGCGCTGCGCTTTATTCCTACGTTAATCGACGAAACCGACAAAATTATCAATGCGCAGAAGGCGCGGGGTGCCGATTTTGAAACGGGGAATATCGTTCGCCGTGCAAAATCCTTGGTTCCGATTTTGATTCCCCTTTTGATCTCTGCCTTCCGCAGAGCGGAGGAATTGGCAGACGCAATGGAGTGCCGCTGCTACCATGGCGGCAAGGGCAGAACGCGCTATAAGGTGTATCATTTCGGTTGGCGCGATTGGTTTGCTTTGTTTTTGATGGCCGCTTCCATGGCGGGTGTCATTCTTTTGATGATTTTTTAAATGAGGACGAAATGGCGCAAAGATTATTGCTGACAATTCGATATAACGGCGCAGCCTTTGTCGGCTGGCAGGTGCAAAAGAACGGAAAATCCGTTCAGGAGCAGATGCAGGATGCGATCGAAGAGATTTTCGGTGAGCGGGTTGGGGTAACCGGCTGCAGCAGAACCGATAGCGGTGTGCATGCGATGGAGTATTGCTGCTGCTTTGATCCGCCTCGTCCAATGGAGCTGATCCGCATCCCCTTTGCGCTCAATTCGGTGCTGCCCGACAGCATCAGCGTTCTCTCTTGTAAAGAGGTTCCCGAGGGGTTCCATCCCCGCTATCATGCGGTGGCAAAGGAATATATTTATCGGATGTATGACGGCTTTGCACCCGATCCCTTTAAAAAAGGGCTTGCAGTCCATGAGCGAAAGGGCTTGGATGCGGAAAAGATGAACCGTGCAGCGCAGGCTTTTTTGGGGACACATGATTTCAAGGGCTTTATGTCAACGGGCTCTAAGATCGAGGATACGGTGCGTACCATTTATTTCAGTGAGGTGCGTCGGGAAGGAAACGACGTTACCTTCCGTGTGGCGGGTGATGGGTTTCTTTATAATATGGTTCGGATCATGGCCGGAACGTTGCTGTTTGTATCCATGGGAAGAATCAGAGAAGAGGATCTGCCTGCGATCATCGAAGGCTGCGACCGAACCGCGGCAGGAAAAACAATGCCCGCCCATGGGCTGTACTTAAATAAAGTATACTACGACGAAAAGGAGGTGCCCCATGCGTAAGGAAGAGGATGAGATTTTGGAAGAGATTGCCGAAGAAGAAAAGAATGAAAAAGCGAAGGATAGCCGATCCCGCTTGACCCTACGCTACGTGCGATATCTTCTTTTGCTGATCATGGTAATGGTGTCGTTGATTTTTCTGTTTGCCAATCGCGATCAGATAACGACGGATAATTTTCGCCGTCTTATGGCCAAAATCAATATGACCTTCAGCGCCTCGGTGGAGGATAACGGAGAGGTGTTGTTTGAAACTGCCAATAAAGGGCAAACGGTTGTCTTTAAGGATGGCTTTGCTCACGCTACCGTTGAAAAGCTGGTGGTTACCGATCGTGCAGGCTCGGAGTTTCAAAGCTCCCGCTTGGGATATCGCAATCCGATCCTGATGGCTAACGACCGTTACGTGATGGCCTACGACAGTGGCGGAACCGGTGTGATGATTGCCGACTCCTTCTCGGTGTTGTTTGAAGCAACGATGGACAATAATATCATTACCGCCGATATGGCGGCCGACGGTAGCCTGGTTGTGGTCACGGAGGGTGATGGCTATTTATCTAAAATCTACGTGTATAATTCCTCCTTTAAAGAGGTTTATAACTATAAGAGCCTGAATCGCTACGTGCTGGATGCGGCGCTTTCCCCTAAAGGCGATGCGCTTGCGGTGGCGTGTATGAACATCGATGGGGCCGAGATCGTATCCGAGATTCTCTATTTTAAGCTGAGCGAGGAATCGATGCAATGGAATACAACCTTTGGTGAGGATCCTTGCGTGGATCTCACAATTAAAGGAAACGGCAATATTTGCGGTCTGTTCGAGTGGGGCATGGTTTCTTTGGACGATGACGGAAAGGAGCAGGGGCGTTTTGATATGCAGAACCAATCGCTGCAATGCTATTCCATGAAGGATAGTATCTGTAACGTCTTTGTTCTGTCGGCCGCCGAAAACGGCGACGGCACCGTGTACGTCTGCGATGAAAACGGTGCAGAAATGTATCAGATTTCCTTGGATTTTTATGCGGTAAAGATCGACTATGTTCAGGGCAATGTTGCCGTGCTTGGTAATCAGGCCAGTCGTGTTTTCGATAGTGAGGGCAAGGCGCTTTGGAGCGATGTTCCCGAGCGGGCTGTCGATATTATGCTGATGGGCAAAAGCACCGTTGTGGTGGTAAGCGACATGAAATGTGTATATAATAAGATAGATTAACGTTCAGAAAGGAGAGTATCGCATGAGTATTATATTGGACATTGCCGTTTTGGCAATGCTTGGTGGCTCTGCCTATTGGGCCTATCGGAAGGGCTTTATCAAATCGCTCTTCTCATTGGTTGGCGGGATCGGGGCCATTGCATTGGCGGTAGCGTTACACGGTACTGTGGCGGAAGGCTTGCGTATGGCGCTGTTTTCCGAAATGAATATGATGGTTGCAAAGGCTGCGTCCTTTTTGTTGCTGATCGCTTTGTGCTATGCAGGCTTGTTTGTTGCAAGCCGCTTGCTGGATGCGGTATTCCGTGTTCTGCCGTTGGGCAAAAAGGCGAATAAGATCGGCGGTATAATCGTAGGAATTATTCGCGGCCTGGTATTTGCGTTAATTTTCGGCGCAACTGTCTATAATTTGTCGAAGGGCGAGGTGCTGATCGGCAGTGAGGATGTGGAGAATACCTTCCTTCTTCGTTGGCTGAACGAGCTAAACCCGTTGATTGGTTTTTTGAAGTGAGTAATAAAGGAGTTTCCCGGCAAAAATGGTTTGTGTAAAGTGTAAAAAAAGAACAGCGGTCGTTTTCGTCACCCGCATGGACGGCAATAATTCCGTGAATGAAGGTTATTGCCTGAAATGTGCCAAGGAAATGGGAATCCCGCAGGTCAATGAAATGATTAAAAACATGGGGATGACCGACGAGGATCTCGACCAGTTCTCGGATGAGTTCGATCAAATGAGTGAGCAGCTTGGCTTGATGGGGGAGGAATTGGATTCTCCTACAGCGCCGTCCCTGCCTGCTTTCTTTAATAAGATGTTCGGTAAAAACGATGAGGTCAATGAGCAGCCTCCCGAACAGGATAAAAAGAAGAACAGTAAAGATAAAAAGAAGGATAAGAAGCGCAAAATTCTGGATCAGTACGGCGTGAACCTGACCGCAAAAGCGCGTAAGGGTGAATTGGATCCCGTGATCGGTCGAGCCATTGAGCTGAATCGCTTGATCCGTATTTTGAATCGCCGCACCAAGAATAATCCTTGCCTGATCGGTGAACCGGGCGTTGGTAAAACCGCTATTGCCGAGGAGCTTGCCTCCCGTATTGCAAGAGAGGATGTTCCTGCCAAGCTGCTGGATAAAGAGGTCTATCTTCTGGATCTTACCGCTTTGGTTGCAGGCACTCAGTTCCGCGGCCAGTTTGAAAGCCGTATCAAAAGCCTGATTGAAGAGGTTGTTTCCCTCGGTAATATTATTCTGGTAATCGATGAGATTCATAATCTTGTCGGTACTGGCGATGCCGAAGGCACCATGAACGCTGCAAATATTCTGAAGCCAGCTCTTTCCCGTGGCGAAATTCAGGTGATCGGTGCCACAACGCTGGCGGAATATCGGAAATATATCGAAAAGGATGCCGCCTTGGAGCGTCGTTTCCAGCCCGTTTTGGTAGATGAGCCTTCGATTGAGGATACCATCGAGATCTTAAAGGGCTTGCGTCCGAAATATAGTGAGTATCACCACGTGGAGATCTCCGATCATCTGCTGGTGCAGGCGGCGCAGATGTCTGAGCGGTATATCACCGATCGTTTTCTGCCCGATAAGGCGATTGACCTCTTGGACGAAGCCTGCAGCGGTGCGTCTTTGGAAAACGTGGCGCAGAATGAGGCGATCCGTTATCAGCGTCGCCTCACCGAGATTGAAGCGCGGCTCAACGTGCTTTCTGAAGAGGAAAAGACCGATGATACCTATCGGGAGATTGCTGAGCTGAACAGCGAAAAATGTCGGTTGGATGCCGCAATGGAAAAGCTCGGCGATGCAGGAGATGCGGTTTTGACCTTTGATCATTTGGCATACGTGCTGGAGCTGTGGACGGGAATTCCCGCCGCCAAAATCAAGCAGCAGGAATTCGAAAAGCTGAACCAACTGGATGCGGTGCTTAAATCTCGCATCGTGGGTCAGGATGCTGCTATCGATAGCGTGGTGCGTGCTATTAAACGTCGCCGCGTTGGCATCTCGCTTTCCCATAGCCCCGCCTCCTTCATCTTCATAGGCCCCACCGGCGTGGGCAAAACCGAGCTGGTGCGTCAGCTTTCCATTGCACTCTTTGATAGTGTGGAAGCGCTCATCCGCGTGGACATGAGTGAATATATGGAAAAGCATTCCGTTTCCAAGCTGATCGGTGCTCCTCCGGGTTATGTCGGCTATGACGATGCGGGCCAGCTCACCGAAAAGGTTCGCCGTAAGCCATATAGCGTTGTGTTGTTTGATGAAATCGAAAAGGCACACCCCGAGGTGTTGAACATTATGCTGCAGATGCTGGACGACGGTAAGCTGACCGATGCGCAGGGGCGTGTGATCAATTTCGAGAATACCATTATCGTGATGACCACCAACGCCACCGCCGATACCTCCAACGCCCCCGGCTTCAATCGTAGCGTGGAGGAACTTGAAAAGGAGCGTGCCACCCGTGCACTTCTGAAGTTTTTGCGTCCTGAATTTGTTAACCGCGTGGATGAGATCATCTCCTTTAAGCCGCTGGAGCTTGAAACTATTCGCTCCATTGCATCGATTATGATCGGTGATCTGCGCAAGAGCCTTTCGTTGCGTTCCATCACTCTTGAGGTTGAGGATGCCGTTTTGGACTATTTGGCCGAGCATGGTTATGATCGGAAATTTGGCGCCCGCTCTCTGAAGCGTACCATTCAGCGCGAGGTGGAAGATCAAATCGCGCAAAAAATGATCGATGAATATGAAAAAGAAACCTCCCTTGTCCGCTGCACGATGCAGGATGGAAAAATAATTGTAGATTTGCGTTAAAAAATGCTTGACAATTAAGTCGGACTTTTGTATAATGTTCGATGTACCTGCCAAGCAAGCAGGATTGTCGTCAAAGCGGAGGGAGGGAAGACCAATGGCAGAAATCCGCATCAAAGAAAATGAATCTTTGGACAGTGCGCTGAGAAGATTTAAGAGACAGTGCGCTAAATCCGGCGTTCTCTCCGAGATCAGAAAGAGA
>JAFQKO010000157.1 GCA_017396865.1 Clostridia bacterium
CAGCCCCGCTTGGATCTCCTTGGTCTCCTTGGGGGTGCGGAAGCGGTTGAAAACGGCGGCGGTGATGGGAAAATCGGCAAACCGCTCCGAAACGGTGCGGTAATGCTGCTCTGAAAGGATGGTGGTGGGGCAGAGGATGGCGACCTGAAAGCCGTTGTCCACCGCCTTGAAGGCCGCCCGCAGAGCAACCTCGGTTTTGCCAAAGCCCACGTCGCCGCAAAGCAGCCGATCCATCGGGTGGGGCTGCTCCATATCCTTTTTGATCTCCTCCACGCAACGGATCTGGTCGGGGGTCTCCTCGTAGGGGAACTGCTCCTCAAAGCGAAGCTGCCAATCGGTATCGGGATCGCAGGGAATTCCTTCGGCACTTAGCCGCTTGGCATAGAGGGCGATCAGCTCCTTGGCTACCTCGCGGGATTGGTTTTTGACCTTGGCCTTGGTCTTTTCCCATTGGGCACCGCCTAGGCGGGAAAGCTTTACCGCCTTATCCTCGGCGGTACCGATATATTTGGAAATTAAATCGAGCTGAGGGCAGGGGACGAACAGGGTATCGCCCTTATCGTAGCCGATCACGATATAA
The DNA here is from genome assembly GCA_017396865.1 of Clostridia bacterium. Next base: position 581 of record JAFQKO010000157.1, read on the forward strand.
TCCTTGGTCACCCCTTGGTTTTCCACCTGACGGATGCCCTTATAAACACCGATGCCGTGGGAAACGTGCACCACCAGATCACCGGGGGTCAGGTCATTGAAGGAGCGGATCTTTTCGCCCTTGGGCTGACCGCGGCGGGTGCGCTGCTCCGCTTGCTTGCCGCCCTCGGCTAAAAAGAGCAGCTTGGCATCGGGCAGGCGAAGCTGAAAGGCGGGAAGCTTTTCACTGCAGTAAACGTAGCCCGCCTTGGGTCGGTCGGAGAGCGGAATATGGGCGGCGGCCAGCTGGGATTTCAGCTCGCCAAGCCGCCCCTCGATGCCGCCGAGGCAAACGGTATAGCGCTCCTCGGCCGCCTGCTGCAGCTCATGGAGCAACGCCTCCTCCCGATAGAAGGGGATGCGATCCTCCAGCGCATGAAGCTGGCGGTAGGCGCCCAGCTTCAGGTCGGCAGGGCCGGGGGAAACGGCGGCAAAGAGGAAGGTGTTGCCGCTCCAGCGCGCCTCAAAGGCGGCACGGTCGAGAAAATATTGCCCCTCCACCGTGAAATCGCCCTTTTCGGCATGGCGGGTCAGCTCCTCCTGAAGCTGCCATTCCATAAAGGAGAAGATCTTTTGCTGATTGCCGTATTCTTCGATGAAGAGCAGGCCGTCGTGGTAGTCCAAGGGGGTGAAAAGTTCGGGGTAAAGCAACGGCAGATAGCGGTCGGCAGGTACGCTTTGGCCGTTTTCCAGCCGCTCGATGTCCTGCCGCAGACCACTGTGGTCGCTCTTTTTGAGCTGTTGCTTTAAGAGCGGTAAAAGCCGCCGCTCCTCGCCCTTGCGGGAGCCGCAGGGAACCAGCTCGGCTTCGTCCACCGTTTCCAGCGTGCGCTGGGTCAAGACGTCGAAAAAGACCATGCGGTCGATCTCGTCACCGAAAAATTCGATCCGCAGGGGATCGGGATAGTTGGGGGTAAAAACGTCCAAAATGCCGCCGCGGCGGGCAAAGGTACCGCTGCCCTCCACCAGGTCGAAGCAGGTATAGCCGTTTTCGGTGAGATAGGCAACAAGCTCGCCTAAATCCCATTCCTCGCCCACCCGCAAGGTCTTGCCGCTCTCGGGCGCATCAGAGGGCGGCGGGCAGGGCATCAAAAGCGCCGAAAGGGGGGCAACGACCATGGAATACCGACCCTCCCGCATCCGCTTGAGGGTCTCGGCCTGTTGGTGATCCCGCTCGGTGGAGCGGGCGGCATAGGTATCAAAAACGAAGTCCCGCTCCGGCAGATAGAGCACGTCATCCCCCAAAAGGGCGCGGAAAGCCGCGAGAATTTCTGCCGCCCCCGCCTCCTCGCGGGCAACGAAAATTCCCTTATGATTCGATTGTTTGCAAAGATAGGCGGCAGAGAGGATACTGCTCTGACCGAGCATGCCCGTTATCGCGGCGGGCTTACTGCCCTTTAAGGGGAGGTCGGTGAGAGCCGGCTCCTGCGCCAAAAGCTTTAAAATGTCGTTCATCGGTTAAATCGGTTCTGGGCGGTGGCAAAATCGCCCTTGATCAGCAGTTTTATCGCACCGGGTACACTCTCCAAAACCGGCTCTAAACGTTCCAGATCCTCCTTGGGGAATCGGCTTAAGACCCAATCGGCCAGATCATAGTTCGGGTGGGGCTTTTGGCCAACTCCGATCTTGATCCGCATCAGCTCCTGCGAGCCCAAAACGCGAATGATGTCCTTGAGGCCGTTGTGGCCGCCGTCGCTGCCCTTGTTGCGGATGCGCAGCCGCCCTACGTCCATCGAAACGTCGTCGGCAATAACGATGATCCGCTCGGGCGGGATCTTATAGAACGCGCCCACTTCGTTGACCGCGTTCCCCGAAAGGTTCATAAAGGTCAGCGGGCGAACGAAGATCAGCTCCTGCCCGTCCACGGTGGCGCGGGTCATGGTCGCCGTCTGGCGGCTGCCGAAGGGGGAGGCGCCAAATTCCTTTTCCAAGACGTCCAAAGCCATAAAGCCTGCGTTGTGACGGGTTTTATCGTATTTGGAGCCGGGGTTGCCGAGTCCAACGATCATCCACCGCTCCTTTTTAAATTTATCAAATAGCATGGTTTTGTATCACCTCTTGTTTCCAACTATTCATTTTATCATAACCGAAATAAAAATTCAATCCGATTTTGCGGGTTGATTTTTATTGTATAATTTTATATAATGTCTATATATACGCTTTAAGGGGATTTTATGAACTATCAATTTGAAGAAACAAGAATACAATCCGTGGCCGTACCGGTGCGGGTGGTGGATCAGTATATCGGCATCGCCACTGCCGCCCAGCTTAAGGTACTGCTGTTTTTGATGCGCTTTGATAAGCTGGCCCATACCGAAAAGGAGATCGCCTCCTTTTGCAATATTGCGGAGGATGAGGTGGCGCCCGCCGTTGATTTTTGGGTCAAGGAGCGGGTGTTTGCCATCGAGCAGGGCAAGCTGCGGCTGGTAACGGCGATCAAAACGGTGCAGACCAAGGAACTGCCGCGGGTGCAGCCCACCATCATTCTGGAAGAAACGAGCGAGGATTTCCGCGGCATGATCGCCGAGATCTCCCGTATTACGGGCAAACTGCTCAATTCCATGATGGTGTCGCTCTTTTATAACATGGCGGAGAATCTGCATTTTTCCAACGAGATGATCGTCCAGTTGGCCGCCTATTGCAACAGTATTGATAAGTTTTCCTATCGATATATGGAAACGGTATCGGTGGATTGGTATGATAACGGCATCAATACCTTCGAGCTGGCCGAGGAGCGCATCCGCGCGCTGGAGGAGCAGCGCTCGCTGGAGACCCGCCTGGCGCGGGCCTTCGGGGTGCGCACCAATTTCTCTGCCAAGCAGCGTGAACTGATCGCTGAGTGGCAAAAGCTGGGGCTGACCGAGGAGCTGATGCTGGAGGCCTATAACCGTTGCATGGATCGCAAGGGGCAGATGAGCTTTGCCTATATGAACAAGATGCTGACCGATTGGGGCAAGCTGGGCTATAAGACGGTTGCCGATATTCAGGATCAGCAGTCGGTGGATACCGGCAGAAAGCAGCATTCCGGCCTTTCGGAGCTGGAGAAGATGGGCATCGGCATGATGCAGGGAGGAAATAATCATGAGTAATCACGCG